>JAHZLH010000063.1 GCA_022599915.1 Actinomycetes bacterium | reverse complement strand
GTATGAGGTGGCCATCACTCCCGACGGCAGCACCGCCTACGTCACCAACTTCGAGAACAGCAACGTGTCGGTGATCGACACCGCCACCAACACCGTCACCACCACAATCGCCGTCGGCGGCCTACCGGTTGGGGTGGCCATCACTCCCGACGGCAGCACCGCCTACGTCCCCAACTTCGGGAACAACAACGTGTCGGTGATCGACACCGCCACCAACACCGTCACCACCACAATCGCCGTCGGCAGCCGACCGTATGGGGTGGCCATCACTCCCGACGGCAGCACCGCCTACGTCCCCAACTTCGGGGACAACAACGTGTCGGTCATTTCGATTCCGCCCAGCCCCCCCACGACGGTGGTCGCCACAGCCGGGGATGGACAGGCTAACGTCTCTTGGCAAGCATCAACGACAACCGGCGGCGACCCGATCACTGGCTACACCGTCACCTCGGCTCCCGGGGGCAAGCTGTGTACTACCACCGGCGCCACCAGTTGCACTGTCACCGGGCTGACCAACGGCACCAGCTACACGTTTACCGTCACCGCCACCAACACCAACGGCACCAGTGCACCCAGCAGTCCCAGCGACTCTGTCACCCCCACCGCACCCGCCCCGACACCGACACCGACACCCACACCCACACCCACAGATACCGACCTGGTGGTCGAAGCCCGCTCGAAAGCCAAGACACTCACCCCAGGCAAGCGGACCAAAGTTGTCCGCACAGCTGCAACGAACGCACAGATCAAGAAAGTGAAAACCCGCTGCTACCTCTACGGCGACAAACTCACCGGCAAAGACAAACAAGCCGCCTGCAAGATCAAGACCAAGAAGACCAGCAGCAACGCCAAAGTCTGGGTCACCCCAACATGCAGCGTCGGCCTCAAAGTCCGCGTCAACATCGTCGCCAACCAAACCGGCATGGACAAAGCCACCTGGCAACGCACCTGGAAAGTCAAAGACCAGCCTCGAACCCACTGCCCTATCAACGCCAACGGATAACACCCACCCAGCCGACAGGCACAGCCCTTCGTCCAAGCAAAGCACGCACCCAACGCCTACTGCGCGCCTCCTACCCAACCTAACCAACGAGGCACTGGATCGATTCTTCCTAGGCCCATCAACCCCCACCTCGCGGAACGACTCATCTAGCCTTCCGGTAACCACCAGTTGAGAGCACCGAAGGAGCGAAAACGACCACCCTCACCAACAATCAGCCGCCACTGGGACACCCGTTGGACACCTAAACCCCCAGATACCTCCGATTCACCCCGAACCAAACCAGCCTTCTACACGCACCCCCACCTGAAATCCCGCTAGAGCCCACGACGCACCACCCCAACCGACACACCTACTCGGACGGCTACTGGTTCGAATCCAGTCGCGGGAGCCCACGACCCCCGTAGAGCGACGGGCCTCCACCCATCACCGACTCTGCGGTGAGACCCCCGGAGCGGATTCAACAGGGTGACGCGGGTACCAACCGACGGGAAGCCTTGTGGTCCAGTACGCTCGCCACTATGAGCCACACCCCTCCTGGCTGGTACGACGACCCCAATAATCCCGGGGAACAGGCCTATTGGGATGGGCAAGAATGGGCGGGTCCGCAAGCACCGGACCGGAACCCGGGGAACACGTTGGCCGTTGTGGGCATTGTCTGTGGCGCGATTGCGGTACTGGCTGCACTTTTTGGTCCATTCGCTATTCCGTTTGCCATCGCCGGGCTGGTCATCGGAATCTTGGCCGCTCTCCGCGGACGGAAGGCACTTGCCTGGGTCGCGCTGGGACTATCCATCGTCTGACTGGTGATTTCAGTGATGGTCACTACTTCCGCGTTGGATCCAGCAATTCTCTAACCGAGCTACCGACCCGCTGCCAAGACTTTCTGACTAATCCCCACTGGTGATCCGCAACTGCTGCCCACCACACCACCACGCAGTTGTGCGGGCCGCCCCAGTGGGCGACCCTCACAACTGCGAACAACGACTAGACCAGCATCGGTTCGCGAGATCTCGCCGTCACTGCTGAGTCGGTCATCTCGGCAACATCCACGGGGGCAACTGTGACCGACAAATCGGCGGGCTTCGCGCCTCGGCTCAGCAGCCGATCCAGACCCAGGTAGACGAATCCCAGAATCACCCCGAATAGCGTGATGACGATGACTGCGGCCGCCACACCTGTTTCCCCGCCTGCGTTGAGGCTCGGGTCCAGGAATGGGTACGGATACTCGCCGGCCGGGTTCAGTAACGCGCCGTAGGTGATGGCGTAGGCGGTATAGGTCAGCGGGATGATCGGCAGCGCCAGCAACGCTGCCCAACTGATCCGCGGTCGCGGGCCAAAGATCAGGAATCCCAGAACTGTGGCCCACGGCACGATGTAGTGCAGCGCGAGACTCGTATAGACAAAGACCCCAGTCAGGTCCGCACTGCCTGCCAACACCAGCGGGTACACGATCCCCACAATGGTGATCATCACCAGAGTACTGAGCCGCAACCAACGAAAGATCCGACCGTCTCGTTGCGGGTTCAGCACCAACGCAAAGCCCACAATGGCAACCAGGATGTTCGTCCAGTAGGTCATTTCGCTGAGCATGGAAACTAGCCCGGCCCATCCGCCATTGGTAGTGGCCACCGTCATTCCAGCCGTCAGGGCTGCAGTGCCGATCATCGCTACCAACCCGAAGTAGATGCGAGCTGCCAGGTTCTTCTTGGGTCTATCCGGGGATGCCTCGGCGCCACCGAGGGTTCCGGTTTCGGAATACATATCGAGTGTGTTCGTCCTGTTCTTCATGGGGTTGTTCTGTAACAAAAACTCACACTTCAAACCTGTATTTAGAAGAAAACTCTTGCAAGGGTCAGTCACCCTTCCCGCCGACGATGGACTCTCGCCGTCTAGGTCAACACATCAGCCACTCGCCCACTGCGGACCGTCCGCAGCACTCGGCTAGGCTGTGTGATTCCGGGGCGGTAGCTCAGTTGGTTAGAGCAGCGGACTCATAATCCGCCAGTCGTGGGTTCGAGCCCCACCCGCCCCACCGGCCGATGCGTTGCGGCTCAGTGGGTTGCTTCAACGCGCTGCTGCCGTGCCTATCCCTCGGCGGGTGCGGTGCGTCGTGGAGCACGAGGGTGTGCATCGACTAGCGGGGGTCTTAAACTGTGGCGGTGCGCGATTTCCGTTATCTGCTCCCCCCAGCTTCCGCGGACTACCGGGGATCCAGGTTCTCATTGTGGTTCTTGGTGTTCATCACCACGTTGAGCACGGCGCGCAGCCTCGTCCACATCTTCGCTGCCGACGGCGGCGCGAACTCCATCGCCGGCATCGATGTCGACGTCGAAGGCGGCGACAACCTGATTGCACTGTTCGCCCAATGGGGATGGGAGCAACTGCTACTTGCAATGGTTGCGTGGGTAATCATCGCGAAGTACCGATTCCTCGTGCCGCTAGCCCTCCTATTGCAGGTCCTGGACTGGGGAGGCCGGTGGGCGGTCGGAGAGTTCAAGCCGCTCGTGGTGGACACGCCACCGCCCGGTGCGGTCGGGAACTTGATCTTCCTCCCGTTGTCGGCGATCGCACTGTGGTTCGCGCTGCCGAGGAAGTCAGCTGCCGCCAACTCAATCCGAGAGGCCGGGCATTAGGTCCGCGCTCTCGGCGGCGTAGAGCCAGCTACCCGCAGGCGCCATGCTGGCGGCATGGCGCAGACGGTCGGCATCCGGATGCACAGTGGCGTCGATCGCTGCGAACCGCTTGCCCCGGCCGATGAGCAAGTCGTCGAACGATCCGCGCCAAATCCGCTGGCCTCCCGCCTGCTGAGCCTTCGGCGCTTGTGGGAGCAGCTGCACCAGGACCGGCCCGTCGGCCACGGGTGCCTCGTCAAGGGTGGTCGCTGATACGAGCCACTGGCCCAACAAGCCAGCCGCCCGGGCATCGGCCTTGCCGCCGCCCGTCCGCGCGAAGCGGAGAAATGCTCTCGGACTCGCGTACTCCAGAAAGGCGATCACGTCGAGGTCGGGACCCTCGGGGCTGAGCCGTTCCCGGCACTCCCCGCTCCACACCAGCCGGGACCCCATCGATCGCTGCGCCAACGCTGCGCCGCGCGCGTAGTCCTGGTAGGCCTCGCGTCCGCTGCGACCCGCATAGGACCCTGTGGCTCTTTCCTTGAAGGCGAGGAGGTTGACCATGACGACGGGTCCGCTCGGCCGCATGAGCAGCCGGGGCAGCTTGTCCACCCTGGGGTAGCGCCCCAACTTGTGGCGGTCCATGCGTCGAGCGTAGTGCCGACCGGTCGTGGGTGCGAGCCTCGGTTCGCGCTTTGGCGGCCCGGCCGCTGCACTGTGGTGCCGGGCTTTCCTCGTTGTAGCGGCTGCGGCTCGACAGCAGCCCTCATGATCACATCTGCCACTGCGAGCGCGCGTCTCGCAGCGCAGTCTCGATGGCAGCAGCCACTTCCGGCTTCTGCGGGTCAACACCCGGTCCGGGTACCACCCGCCAGTCCATGTCACCGGTCTCAAAGATTCGCCGCGCCACTACCCGCACCCAACTGCGGCCAACATCGATCTGGTTGTTGACCACAATGGAATCCGTCACCCGGTTACGGACGACGGCCGGCAGGTCTGATCGGTGATCCAACTCCAGCACTATCGTTTCAGCCACGGATTCGGTGTCTCGTCGCATGTCCAACGCGAGTGCTGGTGGCGACCAGTTGACGTTGTCGATCAGATCCCACCGGATACGATGATCGCGCAACTGTTCATCCTCCTGCGGCAACAGCAGATGAAGGGCCTGGTCGGTGGCTACTGCGTAGCCGCCGTCTTGCACCTCGACAGCGGCACGAACAACTTCACCACGCTGCAACTGCACAACGGTTTTCACATCATCTGGTAGCGGAGGGCGACTCCACGGCAGCCGCATCAGTCCACCGCCGCCCAATAGCCGCGCAAGTTTCGCCGATACGCTTCCAGCTCCTGCAGATCAGCCAAGACCGCCGCGGTGCGGGCACCGTCTTCCGCGGTCTCTTGGGAACCCAATGAAGCCCGCAGGTCACCCGCCCGCCGACCTGCGGCCTCGAACAACAGCCGGGCTACGATCCCGATGGCGTATTCCTGATCAGTGGAACCATCGGCAGCAGCCGGCAGTGGTTTGGCTACCATCGCCCCGATGAGTCGGCGTTCCTCATCGTCCTCGCAGTGCTCCATCACGACCCGCAACCACTGCGCACTGCCCAAGTCGTCTCGTCCAGCGGCAGCCACGGCTGCATACAGCGACTGGGTTCGTGGGTCCGCAAAAGCATCGGCGTCAACAGAGTCCAACCACTCCGCAACTAGATCGGGCGCCCGCACCAGCACTTGCAGCGCCTGCCACTCCCACTGGCCAGTGCCGGAGCCACTGGGCCGTCGCGGCGGTGGCGCCGACTTGCTGCTGTTGCGACCGGTCGGCGCCGCAGCGCGGGAACGACTGGCGCCCGCGGCCGCCCGCACCTCGGCAGGTTCCACTCCCAGCCAGCCAGCGACTTGCCGGTCATACTCTTGCCGCAGCAGCTCATCCTTGATACCGGCCAGGATCGGTGCCGCGGCGCGCAGCGCCCCGGAGCGACCCTCAGCGGTACCCAAGTTGAGTCCCTCGATGCTGTCGCGCAAGACGAACTCGAACAAGGGTGAACGACTGACCACCAGTTCCCGGACTGCTTCGTCACCATCACGCAATCGCAGGTCGCAGGGGTCCAACCCGTCCCGGGCAATGGCCACGTACGTGCCGCCGGCGAACTGCTGATCTTCCTCATACGCGCGCAACGCAGCCTTACGACCCGCCTCATCACCGTCGAAGGTGAACACTACTTGAGCGTTGCCGTCATCGAGTAACAACCGCCGCAGCACCTTCACATGCCCGTCACCGAAGGCAGTGCCACAGGTGGCAACAGCGGTGCTGATCCCAGCCAAGTGACAAGCCATGACGTCGGTATAACCCTCAACGACCACCACCTGCTGCTCTTTGGCGATGTCTTTGCGGGCCTGGTAGGCACCGAACAACACGTTGCTCTTCTTATAGACCAACGTCTCCGGCGTGTTCAGATACTTCGGTCCGCTTTCTTCAGCCAACCGACGAGCCCCGAACCCCACAATGTCGCCCGACAACTCCCGGATCGGCCAGACCACCCGGTCGCGGAACCGGTCGTAGGTGCGCCCCTCACCACTACCCGCGACGCCAGACTCCACGATGTCACGCTGCTCAAAGCCCTGGCTGCGTAGGTGGGCCACCAACCCGTTGCGCGGCGCATACCCCACACCGAAGTCAGCGCAGGCTTCCCGATCGAAACCACGTTCGGTGAGGAACTTGCGAGCGTGCTGGGCTTGTTTCGTTTGCAGCTGCTCGACAAAGTAGGCCGCTGCGGCGGCGTTCACGGCAAGCAGCGCCTTGCGCTTACCTTGCTCTCGTTTCTGGCCCGCCGAACCGCCCTCGTACCGCAAGGTCACTCCGGTACGGGCTGCCAGTTTTTCCACGGCTTCCGTGAAAGATAGATGCTCCAGTGTCATCAGGAAGTCGATGGCATCCCCACCCTGGCCGCAACCAAAGCAGTAGTACAGCCCCTTGGCCGGGGTGACATGGAAACTGGGGGTGCGTTCCTCATGAAACGGGCATAGCCCTTTCATGGATCCGCCCCCCGCGTTGCGCAAAGTGACCTGCTCGGCGACGACCTCATTAATACGTACGCGTTCGCGCACGGTATTAATGTCCGCTGCAGCGATCATTCCCGACACACGTTGATCCTACGTCGCCCTGCCGACGACACAAGGCTGCCGTGTCCGGTGCGCCGCAGTTGTTTCCGCCGCCAGATGTGTTGGAATGTCCCCCATGGAACGTCACGTGCTGGCCACCGCCGCAGACGTCACCGACGAGGACGAAATCTCGCTGACGCCCCGACAACGCGAGACCGGCGCCACCACCTTGGACCGATCGAAGTGGCGAGCCGACACCCCAGCCTGTGAGCACCTGGTGCACCTGAATAATGCCGGCACCGGGCTTCCCCCGAAAGTGGTCACCGAGCGAGTTATCAGCCACCTCCGGCTCGAAGAGCAGGTGGGTGGCTACGAGGCTGCCGACCGGATCGCAGTCGAATGGGAAGCAGGTCGAGAGTCGTTGGCGCAACTTGTTGGTGGCACCGCTGACGGCATCGCTGTGGTGGAATCAACGACTGCCGCCCTGCACAAGATCCTGGCGACTGTCCCGCTGCGGCGTGGCCATCGAGTGTTGGTCGCTGGTGCGGAGTACGCGAGTACGTTGCTGCCGCTGATGCAGCTTGCTCAGCGGATCGGGCTGCAACTCGAAGTACTGCCCGACGACGAGAACGGTGTAGTTGACCTCAACGCGCTAGCAGGAACTGTGCGAGACGACGTTCGACTTGTGCTCGCGGTTCACGCCCCCAGCCACAACGGACTGGTTAACGATGTTGCGGGTGTTGGTGACGTGTTGCGGGCTGCTGATTCGCCCGCTTGGTTTGTCGTGGATGCCTGTCAGTCGTTGGGACAACTGCCTGTCGATGTCGGCACGATCGGCTGCGACTTCTTGATGGCCAGCGGCCGTAAGTACCTGCGTGGCCCACGCGGTACCGGCATCTTGCATGCCTCGGATCGGGCACTTCAGGAACTTGATGCTTACCCGCTCGATATCCGAGGCGCGCAACTGACCTCGGAACTCGAGTTCGTGACTGATCCCACTGCGGTGCGATTCGAGTCGTGGGAACGATCGGTTGCTGTTGGCTTGGGCTTGATGGCCGCCGCGAACTACACGCTGGCGACCGGGATGCCTTCGATCACCACCGCGATTGGACGCAACGCCGAATACCTGCGGTCGAATCTGGGTGCATTACGAGGGTGGCGTGTCTTGGATCGCGGCAACCGTCGCTCAGGGATTGTGGTGGCTCGACATCGCAGCGTGGCTCCGGAGGAGATCGTGCCGGCACTGCGTCGGCAGCGGGTGAATCTGCACGTCGTGCCCGCAAGCAGCAGCCCGCGTGATCTGGGTGGCGAATCCGCGTTGCGACTCAGCCCACACGCCTTCAACAACCAGGCTGATCTGGATCGAGCGCTGGGACTATTGGCTGATCTCACCGAGTGATTGAGCGATGCCAGTGCAGGACGGACGCATCTGTCAGGCTCGCCACTTGGTCCAGCACCACCCGCATTCGACCAGCATCATCGTGAGCATCTTCCTCATCCGGTTGCAGCCACGGCTCTAGCGCCTGCGGGCCGGCAGCAAGCAACCCCGCGACCACGTCGCGAATAATCTGCCGTTGCCGTTCGTACTCGTCCTCAGCACCCGGGCGAGCCATGACGTATTCCGCAGCGACGGCTTTCATCATGGCCACCTCAAGCCGGGTATCGGCTGGCACGATCAGATCGGCGCGGTAACGCCGCAGCGGCTCCGGACCGAACTGCTGCCGGGTAGCGCGTTCCGCACTGCGGCAGAACCGGCCAATCAGCGAACTGGTCATGCGTTTCACGGCAGCCAGATCAGCCATCGAGCCATCGAACTGGCGCAACCAAAAATCTTGTTCCTGCAGTCGCTGCAACGCAGCGGCCAACTGCGCCGGCTCAGCGTCGGGGATGTACCAGGCTAGGCAACGCTGCACCACCCGGTCGCGGTGTTCGGCAGCCGTCAGCATGGCAGGATCGACGTGACCTAACTGAATCGCGTCGTCTACGTCGTGAACGCTATAGGCGACGTCGTCTGCCCAGTCCATCACTTGCGCTTCTAAGCAGCGCCGTTGTTCGGGAGCGTCGGCACGCATCCAGGCAAACACGTCTGCGTCGTCGGGATACACCCCGAATTTGGGGTTGTTTGGTTGCCGGGGCCAGGGGTATTTCGCAACCGCGTCCAGCGAGGCGCGCGTCAGGTTCAAACCAGCGCTGCGACCAGAGTCGGCGACGACCTTCGCCTCCAGCCGGGAGAGGATTCGGAAGGTTTGCGCGTTGCCTTCGAAACCACCGCACAGTTGGCCCAACTCGTTGAGGACCGCCTCCCCGTTGTGTCCGAACGGCGGGTGACCCAAATCGTGTGCCAGCCCGGCGACTTCAACAACATCTGGATCACAACCCAATGCTGCGCCCAGCTCCCGCGCGACCTGGGCCACTTCCAGGCTGTGGGTAAGCCGAGTGCGTGGAACGTCAGACTCCCCCGCCACCAAGACCTGGGTTTTGCCAGCAAGGCGACGCAACGCGGAACAATGCAGCACCCGGGCGCGGTCGCGGGCGAACCCGCTGCGCACCGACTCTTTTGGCGGCTCCACAACGAGTCGCTCAAGGTCAGTCGCATGGTAGCCGGAGGCAACTCCGTGCTGTTCGGTGTCAGTGGTCACCGCGTCGAGTCCAACACCCAGCGGTCGTAGGCAACGAATCGCAGCAGCCCTGCTGCTTCCCTACCCACGTAAGCGGGCGTGATCGCAGAGCCGTCACCGGCGGCTGGCCCGCTGACGTGCGCATCGAAACCAAGCGTGTCCGCGATGGCTGCAGAGCGGGCAAGGTGACTGCGGTCGGATACGACCGTGACACTGTCGATACCCAACTTCTTGGCGGCCCGAGACACTGCCCGCAAACTGCTGATGGTGTCGTCGCCCCGAGGCACCGCCACAATCGCTGTGGTCGGAATCCCCCGCTTGCTGAGGTAGTCCGCCCCTGCCTGCGCCTCGGTAGTGATATCCCCTGGCAGTCGTCCACCCACGGTGATGATGCGATCAGATACGCCGGCTTGGTAAAGGTCTAGGGCGTGATCCAACCGGTTCGCCAATACCGGCGAAGGTTCGCCGTCCCATTGCGAGGCACCCAACACCACAATGGCGTCGGTGGAGGTGGCGTCATATTGCCGCGCTTGGTAGACCACTGCGGCGGCAGCCAGACCTGCGGCTAGCAGGACCGCGGCGAGGCTGACGAGGATCAGCCGCCGCATTCCGCCACCTCGACGGCGCGGCTGGGCGGGTGACGAGACCCGGGGCCGCTGTGCGGTGGCATGAGACATAGGCAACAGTGTGTCCGATACCACCGGGGTAGAACTAGCCCCAAACGCAGATATTTACCGGATGCTCACATTCACCTACCGGGCGTTCCGCCGCCATCACGTGTCAGCAGCGATTGCGGCGCGGCCAGCCTCCAATCGGGCGACCGGAACCCGGAATGGGGAGCAGGACACGTAGTCCAGACCGATGTCGTGGAAGAAGTGAATGCTGTCGGGATCGCCGCCGTGCTCACCACACACGCCCAGCGCCAGATCGGGTCGCACCGATCGACCGGCGGCGCTGGCCATTTCCACCAGCCGCCCGACGCCGGCCCGGTCAATGGATTCGAACGGCGACACGCCAAACACCCCTCGTTCTAGATACTGCGCGAAGAAAGCGGCTTCCACATCGTCGCGGCTAAAGCCCCAGGTGGTTTGCGTCAGATCGTTGGTGCCGAAGGAGAAGAAGTGCGCCGAACCCGCAATCTGGTCGGCGGTGAGTGCTGCCCGCGGCAACTCGATCATGGTCCCGATCGGGAACTCCAAGGTGCAGCCGTGTCGCTGGGCCACATCCGCGAGCACAGCGCTGGCTTCGCTAGTCACCAGTTCCAGTTCTTGCACCGAACCCACCAGCGGGATCATGATTTCGGCGCGGGGATCACCGCCGATCCGCTGCCGGAAGCAGGCGGCCTCTGCGATAGCTCGCACCTGCAGGGCAAACAACCCCGGCAGCACCAGCCCGAGTCGAACACCCCGTAACCCCAACATCGGATTGTCCTCATGCATCCGCCGTACCGCCGCCAACATGTGCAGGTCGTTTTCCACCGGCTCCCCGAGTTGCTCAGCCAAGGCCACCCGCACTGACAGTTCGGTGTAGTCGGGCAGGAACTCGTGCAGTGGCGGATCCAGCAAGCGGATCGTGACCGGCATCCCGTCCATCGCCTCTAAAATCCGCACGAAGTCTTTGCGTTGCAGCGGCAACAACTCATCGAATGCCTCCTGCCGTTGTTCCTCGTCTTCGGCAAGGATCATCCGCTGCACGATCTGTTTCCGTTCCCCGAGGAACATGTGCTCGGTGCGGCACAATCCGATGCCGCCGGCCCCCATCCGACGGGCCCGGGCGGCATCAGCCGGAGTGTCAGCGTTGGCCCGCACCCCGAGCCCGCGAGTGGCATCGGCAATGCCCATCAACGCATCCACCGCATCCACCAACTCGCAGGTATCGGCGGTTGCGCCGTCTTTGGCTGCGTCGATTCCTTCGTCGAAATAGCGCACTACTGCCGAGGGGCGAACCGGTACTTCCCCGGCAAAGACTTCCCCGGTGGATCCGTTGAGACTGATGACCTCCCCTTCACCGACAACTCTGCCGTCGTCGAAAATCAACTGCCGTTCCGCCATATCGACTTGCAAACCGTTAGCGCCACACACCGCCGTACGACCCAGACCGCGAGCCACGACTGCGGCGTGGGAAGTCTTGCCACCGCGGCTGGTGAGGATGCCAGCCGCAGTGACCATGCCAGGCAGATCGTCGGGGTTGGTCTCCCGGCGCACCAACACCACCCGCCGTCCGTCCGCTGCCGCGGTCACCGCCGTCGCAGAATCCAACACCACCTCACCGACTGCTGCCCCCGGCGACGCCGAGATTCCTCGAGTGAGCAGATCGGCCGACGTGGTGTCCTCAAACTGCGGGTACATCAACTGCGCTAGTTGGGCGCCAGTCACTCGTTGCAGTGCCTCATCGGTGGTGATCCGCCCTTCCCGCAACAGCTGGTGGGCAATCCGAAACGCTGCTGCGGCGGTGCGCTTGCCTATCCGAGTCTGCAACATCCACAATTTGCCGGTTTCGACGGTGAACTCGATATCGCACAGGTCGCGATAGTGCTCTTCCAACCGGGCCATGATGTCAACCAGTTCTCGGTAAAGCTGCGGATCACGCTCCGCCAGCGCGGTCAGTGGCATCGCGTCCCGAATCCCCGCCACCACGTCTTCCCCTTGCGCGTTGGGTAGGTAGTCGCCGTAGTTACCGGGATTGCCGGTCGCGGGGTCGCGGGTGAACGCCACGCCGGTGCCGGAGTTGCCCGGCAGGTTGCCGAACACCATCGCCTGCACGTTCACTGCGGTACCGAGGTCATCGGGAATTCGCTCTTGTCGCCGGTACAACTGCGCGCGTTCGGTGTTCCAGGAGTCGAATACCGCCCGAATCGCCATAGCCAACTGTTCGCGGGGATCTTGCGGGAATGGCTGACCACTGTGTTCGGCGATCACCGCGAGGTACTGCTCGTACAACTGTTCCAAGTCATCCGCGGCCAACTGGATGTCGGACTCGACCCCAGCGGTTTGTTTGGCTTCATCGAGACGGGCCGCGAACTCGTGCCCAGCCACACCCAATACCGTTTCGCCGAACATGGCCAACAGTCGACGGTAGGAGTCCCAGGCGAATCGCGCATCACCGGTGAACCGCGCTAACGCGGGCAGCGTCTTGTCGGTCAGCCCAATGTTCAAAACCGTGTCCATCATTCCCGGCATGGAAAACCGTGCTCCGGACCGCACACTCAGCAGCAGTGGCGAATCCAAATCCCCCAACCGACGACCTACTGCCTGTTCGATCTTCCCGACAGCCTCATCTAGTTGTGCCGCGAGTCCCGCAGGCTCGTCGCCTTCGGACAGAAAATACCGGCAGGCCTCGGTGGTGATCGTGAAGCCGTCCGGAACCGGTAGGCCGAGTCGAGTCATTTCTGCCAGATTCGCACCCTTGCCACCCAGCAGATCGTTCCACTCGCGCCGACCCGCACCAAACGGGTAGATCCAGGTCGTCTCCGCATCGGCCATGCGGCACCTCCCGAGGGACCCGAGCGCATCGCCAACGTCGGCATCCCGACAATTCCAGTGTGGCACTTCCGCAGCTGCCTGGCAGCGAATCAAAGCGAAGTGCCCTAGCCGCTAGCCACCACTAACGGCCAGGGTCTCTTCGGGGATTGCTTGGGTATCTGCTTCCGCGATGGATCGGGAGTCCAGCCACCCGTGCGGCAACGCCACCGGCCGAGCACCGGAAGTGCGCCCGCGGGGTCCAGCAACTAGATCCGGGGCTGGTTGAGCGACATCGATCTCAGCGAGGAGAGCATCCATCTGCGCCAGGTTTTCTACGGTGCCAAAGCCCGCTCGCACATCCCGTCGAACGGTGTAGCCCTTGAAGTACCAGGCATGGTGTTTGCGGATTTCCCGCATCCCGACGTACTCGCCAAAGGCGGCCTGCAGCAGTTCTGCGTGTCGTCGATACACGGCAGCAATCTCACTCAGCGGTGGATCGGGCCGGGGCTCCCGCCCTGCGAAAGCATCAACCAGTTGACCGAATAGCCACGGTCGACCCAGGCAGCC
This sequence comes from Actinomycetes bacterium, assembly GCA_022599915.1. NCBI lineage: Bacteria > Bacillati > Actinomycetota > Actinomycetes > Actinomycetes bacterium. The sequence continues at coordinate 39,684 of JAHZLH010000063.1, read as the reverse complement.
ACGACCTACGACAACACCATCGCAGCCAGTAGTACGGACCATGGTCACCGCATCGGCTGCCGACCAAATGTCACCGTTGCCCAACACCGGCACCGACAGCGGTGCCAGTTCCTCTTTGAGCCGGGTGATCGCCTCCCAGTCTGCGGTGCCGCCGTAGTACTGCGCAGCCGTCCGGCCGTGCAACGCTACCCACGCCACGCCACTTTCGGCCGCGATCCGCCCGGCCGTGAGGTAGGTGAGGTGCTCATCGTCGATGCCTTTACGCATCTTGACGGTGATGGGGATTCGACCATCGGCAGCGGCCACCGCGGCTGACACGATGTTGCGGAAGTGGTCGGTTTTCCACGGCAGCGCACTCCCGCCGCCCTTACGGGTCACCTTGGCGACCGGGCAGCCGAAGTTGAGGTCTACATGATCGGCGAGATCTTCAGCCACTACCCGGGTGACCGCTTCGCTGATGGTGGCCGGATCGACGGTGTAGAACTGCAGCGACCTCGGCGACTCGTCCGGATCAAAAGCGGTAATGCGTTCGGTCTTGATATCGCGCTCGGTGAACGCTCGCGCGGTCACCATTTCCGAGACGAACAACGCAGCGCCCTGCTCCCGGCACAACCGTCGAAACGCTCGATTCGTGATCCCTGCCATCGGTGCCAGAACCACCGGTGGCGACACCACTAAGCCCGGCACCTGCAAGGGAGCGACGAGATCGGCCATGGTGACATTGTGGGCGCTGTTCCCGATCAGGGGAAATCCACCGTTGTGACCACTTGATGAACCCGGGCAGTGGGGGCCACCACCGCACCCTACTTGCCCAGCGAGGACCGACTCAGCTACCCGCTACGTCGCTGAAGTAGCGGCATCGACGGTTGAGTTCTGCCAGCATCGACTTACGCCCGTGCGTGAACACAGTCTCGCGACTGTGGCGCAGACCAACCCGAAGGAGGCGGCCACACCATGGAGTCCAGCCTCCCCGTTGCTGCGCTAGCCGCGGGACTGGTGTTGCTGTATTCACTGGTCGCCCGATCGCTCGGGCGTTGGAATCTCACCGCCCCCATGGCGTTTGTCGCCGCTGGCTACCTACTGCACCTGTCTGCCGATTTCACCACCGCCAGTGCAGAGTGGCTGCTGCCAGTTGCAGAGTTGACGCTGGCTTTGGTCTTATTCCACGATGCGGCGGCCGTGCGACCTAGTCAGATGGAGCGCGACGGCGGCTTCGTCGGTCGACTGCTGTTGATCGGGCTACCACTGACAATCATGGCTGGTTATCTGCTGGCGGTGTTGTTATTCCCGGGTATCCCTTGGGCAGCGGCGCTATTGCTTGGTGCGATGTTGGCGCCGACCGATGCCGCCCTCGGCGCAGCCACCGTGTCCGACAAGCGCATCCCAGTACGGGTGCGGCGCATCTTGAACGTGGAAAGCGGGCTGAACGACGGTCTGGCCACCCCGGTGGTGCTCTTTGCTATTGCCGCGCTAGCCACCATCGAGGACGTCGATCCGCGCGGTTCAGCTACCGAAGCACTGATCGAGATCGGTGTCGCGGTGGTCTTGGGAGCGCTGGTCGGCTTCGTCGGCGGACAGCTGATCCGGATCAGCCAGCAGCGCAACTGGTCTACTGGTGCCAACCTGATGGTGGCCGGTCTCGCACTTCCGTTGCTGTGTTACTACGGTGCACCGCTGGTGGACGGCAACGGCTTCATCGCCACTTTCGTTGCCGGCAGTTTCTTCGGCATCGCTCTCAAGCAAGGCGTACCGGAGAAAGTGTTGGCGCTACCCGAGGGCCTGTCGCTGCCATTGGGAGACATCACCTGGCTGACCTTTGGTGTGCTGATGGTGCCGCAGTTGTTGGCGGGCATTGGATTCGCCGAAGTGCTGTACGCACTCGCGGCATTGACGGTACTGCGAATGCTGCCGGTATGGCTGTCACTGTTGGGCAGTGGCTTGCGCGTGCAAACTGCTGCGTTCATCGGCTGGTTTGGGCCTCGCGGTCTGGCCTCGGTGGTGTTTTCGCTGATTGCACTGGAGTCGCTGGAACGAAATGACACACTGCGCACCGTGCTGGGTACTGCCACATTGACCATCCTGCTGAGCGTCATCTTGCACGGCATCAGTGCCGGCCCTGGTGCCACCAAGTACAGCAGGTGGGTGAACCGTGCCGTGCCCCAAGTTGAGTTGGTTGAAACGCGAGAGCCAGTCTTGCGCGGCCGAATGAAACACCACCGCCACACCACGCACAGCGAGGAAAGCCCGACCGGGTCGGATTCGACACCGCCTCAGTCCGATACGTAGGCGGTACCCAAGATCGCCGGTGATGCAATGGCCAACCCCGCCAGTCGAAAGTCCCGGACAGGTGTGGTGTCGAACCCTGCCATGGTCAAATCACTGCGAGTATCGCGATCTACCTGACAGCCGCCGGCGAAATGCGGCCAGATCGGCGCGATTAACCGCTGGCCCCGCCGAGTCCAGGTTCCCTCTGGTGCCACGACATGTTCCATCACGCCCACAGGTGCCCCCGGACGCAGCACTCGCCGCAGTTCGGCCAACACCGCGGCTGGCGAGGTTACGCTGCACATCACCAACGCCAACAGCGCAGAGTCCACACTGTCGTCAGCCAGTGGCAAATCACCACCTTCCGCCGCGATTAACTCAACCGCCAACCCGGACTGCACCGCGGCGGCTACTCGCCGACGAGCCGCAGAGCGCATCGACGCCGACGGCTCGACTCCCACTACTTCGGTCACGGGGTCGGGTAGATAGGCCAAGTCGTGGCCGAGGCCGAGACCGAGAATCAACAGCCGACCGCGGCTGTGTTGCAGCGCCTCGGCCCGAACTTCGCCCAAACCGGAGCGCTCCCCCAGACCGGCTACCGCACGATAGGTCCGGGTGAACCAGGGATAGTCACACGCCATGACTCGAGCCTAGGCGCGACCGGGACACAACGCCGACCAACGGTGGCAAAACTCGTGCCGATCGCCGCACAACGGCGGCGAGGCAGGACTCCGGCGTAATTAGGCCGGGATGTGCTGGGCCAGCCAGCCGACAACGCTGTCCAACCCGATGCGCTCCTGCTCCATCGAATCCCGATGCCGCACGGTGACCGCATCGTCGTCGAGGGTGTCGAAGTCAACTGTGACGCAAAATGGGGTACCGATCTCGTCCTGGCGGCGGTAGCGGCGACCGATAGCACCGGCATCGTCGAAGTCGACATTCCAGCGCTTGCGCAACTCGTCGGCCAAACCGCGCGCCTTCGGCGACAGGTCAGCATTGCGAGACAGCGGCAACACCGCAACCTTCACCGGGGCTAGTCGGGGATCGAACCGCAGCACGGTGCGCTTGTCCACCCCACCCTTGGTGTTCGGAGCCTCATCTTCGGCATAGCTATCCAGCAGGAACGCTAGGACTGCTCGGGTCAACCCGGCCGCAGGTTCAATGACGTAGGGCACCCAACGTTCATTGGTGCTCTGGTCGAAGTACGACAGGTCGTTACCGGAGTGCTCGGAATGAGTCTTCAGGTCGAAATCGGTTCGGTTAGCGACACCTTCTAGTTCCGCCCAAGTGCTGCCGGCGAACTCGAACCGATATTCAATGTCAACGGTGCGCTTGGAGTAGTGCGACAACTTCTCCTGCGGGTGTTCATACAGCCGCAGGTTCTCCGGATTGATCCCCAGTTCGACGTACCAGTCCATCCGATCTTTGATCCAGTATTCGTGCCACTCCTCGTCCGTGCCGGGCTGCACGAAGAACTCCATCTCCATCTGCTCGAACTCGCGCGTTCGGAAAATGAAGTTACCTGGGGTGATTTCGTTGCGGAAGGATTTGCCGGTTTGGGCGATTCCGAACGGGGGCTTCATCCGAGCCGAGGTGGCCACATTGCCGTAGTTGACGAAGATGCCTTGGGCGGTCTCGGGGCGCAGGAAGTGGATGGAGCCTTCCTCCTCCACCGGACCGATGGAGGTTTTCAGCAGACCGTTGAAGTCACGCGGTTCGGTGAAGTCCCCCCGATTGCCGCAGTTGGGGCAGGGGATCTCCGCCAATCCCTCAGGTTCGCGACCCTTCTTTTCGGTGAACTCCTCCACCAACGTGTCGGAGCGGAAGCGTTTGTGACAGCTGCGACATTCCGTCAAAGGATCGACAAAGGCATCCACGTGACCAGACGCCGCCCATACCTGCGGAGCCAAGATGATCGAGGAATCCAGCCCGACCACGTCGCCGCGATTGCGCACTATGTGCTGCCACCACTGCCGGCGGATGTTCTCCTTCAGCTCCACGCCCAGTGGCCCGTAGTCCCAGGCCGATCGGGTACCGCCATAGATTTCCGAGGAGGGATAGACGAACCCCCTCCGCTTGGCGAGGTTGACTACAGCATCGACTCGTTGTGCCACGTGAACTCCACTCCGGCTGGTTGTCGGCGGCGCCACGGGCTAGGCCGGGCGTGTATCCAGCGTACTGGCCCGCCAGCAGCCAGTCCCCGTCGCGGGGCTGGTTACCCCGCTGGTGGGGAGGTTGCTGAGCCAGGTCCGGCGGAATCTGCGTCCCCGGCTCGGTCCGAACGACCTTCCCTCCGCTGACCCTGTTCAAAACGCAGCAGGGTTTCGAACACGCCGCCAGCGTCGATCGCGTGGGCCTGCAGCGGGCCGAGCGCCATTTTGGCGGCGTAACTTCCCAGACCATGGCGTAACCGGCCGGCACCTTCCCACTCGGTCAACAGTTGCCAACGCTCGGCGTCATCCGGAGATCTTCCCATCACCGCCCGTTCACAACCCGATTCCTGCGCCAGCACGGTGGCGGCCTCGACTAGCAGCGGCTCGATCTCCGGGCCACCGCGATACTCCATGACGACGATCACAATCCGATACTGCCGCACTCGTCGCCTACCCCACTCGTGGGGCCACAGTTTGGAGTCTGGGCGGTTTAGCCGCACCATAGGAGTCAGGTAGCCCGAGCACCAGCCTCGGGCGGACCGCCCAACACCGGGTCGGTTCTATCCAACGCAGCAGTTCGAGGAAGTCGTGTCCAACAGATCCCGCCGCAACCAGCCGCAACGATCCGGTAATCCGCAGCGCTCGCAGCGCAGCAAGAAGCAACAATCTGCCGCACCGCCGCCCACTGGTTTCCGGCCCGCATTGGAGCGGTTTAGTGCCCCGTTGGTACTGAAGTTGCACGCGATGCCGCGGTGGTTGGTGCCGATTCTGCTGGCGGTGTTCCTGTTTGTTGGCCTGATTACCTCTGGCCCGTGGATGTGGCTGGGCGCATTGCTGCTAGGCATCGTCACGCTGTTTGTCGCTTGGCTGTCCGCGCTGGCCTGGCCAGTGCTCACCCCTGGCTCCCGACTAGCCCGAGTGATCATCACCCTGGCGCTGGCCGGGGTCACAGTACTCAAGGCTATGGGCCGGATGTAGTCCGCAACCTCGTCATCAACTCCTGGCTGTACGCCGACACCGAATCCGATCAGCATTTGGAATCGCTGCCCGTCAACTGTCGTTAGCACTCTCATAGGCCGAGTGCTAAATCGGTCGCTCGTTACGACCCGAGGAGTTGACATGACTATTCGCCGATGGGACCCGTTCGCGGTCCTCGCCCGCGTCGATGACTTGAACGAATTCGACAACATTGTGCGCCGTACCTGGACTACCCCAGCCCGCAATCACAGTTGGGTTCCACCTATGGATCTGGTCGCCGACGGCCAAGACGTGGTGATTTCCCTGGAACTGCCCGGCTTGCGCGCCAATGACATTGACATCGAGGTGCACGAGGGTCGCCTGACCGTCAGCGGGGAGCGCACCGATCGCACCAGCCACCTCAGCGAGGACTGCAAGACTTTGGTGAAGGAGCTGCGCCACGGTTCTTTCCGGCGCGACTTTTCGCTGCCTGACGGACTGGAAGCCGACGCAGTTTCAGCTGACTACACCGATGGCATCCTGCAACTGCGAGTCAGCGGAGTCAGCAAGCCCCCCGCCAAACCGCAGAAAATTACCGTCTCGAACGCCACCACCGCGGTGGCCGAGGCCAAGCCGGAGGATGAGGTCGACAACTAGAACCTTCGGCTAACCGGACGGCGGGCGACTCCTCACTACCCCCGAAGAGGAGTCGCCCGCCTTTTCGTCCAATTTTGATAATGATTCCCATTTATGTATATTTGTGGCCACGCAGGCAAGCGAGAACTTGCACACCTATACGGAGGAACAATGGTTCGGCTACACGCCACTTTTGCAGCGGGAGGCGCGGCGCTGTGCCTGGCACTCGCGGGTTGCAGCACCGAAGAAACCGCCAGCCAATCGGCATCCACTGACGGACCCACCATCGTCACCGCAATGTATCCGATGCAGTACATCGCTGACAGTGTTGGTGGCGATCGGGTCAACTCCGTCTCGCTGGCCGAGCCGGGTGTCGATTCACACGACCTCGAACTGACACCTCAGCAGATCACGGATGTCACTGACGCGGATGTCGTGGTGTACATTTCCGGTTTCTCCCCCGCATTGGACAGTGCGGTCTCGGAGTACGCCGGCGATCGCGCCATTGACGTCATGGCTCTCGTCCCCACGCTGTCCGGTGGCGGTGGCCACGACCACGACGAAGAAGGCCACAGCGACGAAGAAGGCCACAGCGACGAAGAAGGCCACAGCGACGAAGAAGGCCACAGCGACGAAGAAGGCCACAGCGACGAAGAAGGCCACAGCGACGAAGAAGGCCAAAACGACAAGACCGCTAGCGTGGACCCTCACGTCTGGCTGAGCCCCGTCAACATGGTGACCATCAGCGAAGCCGTAGCGAATCGGCTGATTGAGGTTGACCCCGACTCCGCCGATCAATACCGCGCCGATAACAACACATTGACAACCGAACTTGAAGAACTAGACACCAAGTGGCGCAAGGGCACCAAGAACTGCGAGAGCCGGGACCTGGTGGTCAGTCACCAGGCGTTCGGCTACCTCGCCGACCGCTACGGTTTTGGGCAGTTCGGTATTAGCGGTTTGTCCCCCGAGGAGGAGCCCAGCCCCACAGCTATCGCTGCCGCCGCTGATTTCGTCAACGACAACGACGTCAAAACTATCTACTACGAGTCGCAGATTGACCCGGGCGTGGCGCAAACCGTCGCCGACGAAACCGGCGCGCAGACTGGAGTACTCGATCCACTGGAACTAGCACCGCAGCAGGGCGACTACATTACGGTGATGCGGTCTAACCTCGCCGCAGTGCAGGAAGGACAACCTTGCCAGTAGCGGCGGAGAACAGCACCCGGGACCCCTTCCTTGTCTCTGCGACAACCGTAGAACTGGGAGGGGACCCGGTTCTCGCCGATGTGGAACTTCGCGTTCCACCAGGGCAATGCCTGGCACTACTGGGAGCCAACGGATCCGGCAAGAGCACCCTGCTTCGGGTCATGTTGGGTCTGCAACCAGTCACGACCGGATCGGTACGCATCTTCGGCACGGCCGCAGCAAAGTACCGCGACTGGCAGCGAATCAGCTATGTTCCGCAGCATCTGCTGGCGTCTTCTGCTGTGCCAGTATCAGTTACTGAAGTCGTATCGGCCGGCCTTGCCGGTCAACGACTTCGGTTGAGTCGGGCCGATCGTGACGCCATAGCAAACACCTTGGCGGTCGTGGGCCTGCGGGACCGTCGCAAAGATTCCTTCCATGACCTATCCGGCGGCCAACAGCGACGCGCGATGATTGCCGCGGCCCTAGTCAAGGACGCCGAGGTCCTACTCCTAGACGAGCCCACGGCCGGCCTGGATAAGGAAAACATCTCCCGGCTCGCATCAATCTTGGCCGACTACAAGAAACGCAACCGGACGATAGTGGTTGTCACCCACGAACTCGGCGCCTTGGAGTCCTTAGTGGATCGGTGCATCGTCTTAGAGCACAGTGACGGGCCCAGCATTCGCTACGACGGGCCAGCGCCGGCGCCCGGAACATTCCATGACCCGCACGGACACCACGACGAACCAGGACCCGACAGCGATGAACTTTGGGGGCTTCCCCGATGAGCCCCCTTGACTACGACTTCATGCAGCGGGCGCTACTGGCGGCGATCATCGTGGGGGCACTCGCGCCCATGATTGGCGTCTTCCTAGTGCAACGTCGCCTCGCGCTGCTGGGCGACGGCATGGGTCACGTGGCTCTCACTGGTGTGGGTCTGGCCTTCTTGCTGGGCACCCAGCCCATCGCGACCGCTTTGATCGTCGCTATCGCTGGCGCTGCCTTCGTCGAGATAATTCGCGCAAAAAGTCGAGCGGTCGGCGACGTAGCCTTGGCGCTGGTGTTCTATGGCGGTATCGCTGGCGGCGTGCTGCTGGCCTCCCTCGCCTCCGGAAGCAGCAGCACCGCACTGAATCAGTACCTCTTTGGATCACTCGCTACGGTCACAGCGGGAGATGTTGTCGCCCTGGTCACGGTGGCAGTCGTGGTCGGGGTGTTGCTGGTTCTGCTTGGTCGGAAAATGTTCGCAGTATCGCTGGATCCGGACCTCGCCCAAGTACAGGGGATTCGGGTGCAGTGGATCAGTTTGTTGATTAGCGTTTTGGCCTCGGTGGTTGTGGTCATTGGGATGCGGACTGTGGGTCTGCTGCTCGTGGCCGCCATCATGGTGGTTCCGGTAGCAGCGGCTCAACAGGTGTCCCGATCATTCGCCAGCACAGCTGCGGTGGCGGTGGCGGTAGGCTTGGTATCAGCGATCGTCGGATTGCTGCAGGCCTTCTATCTCAATGTGCCCTCCGGACCGACTATCGTGATTACTGCGTTGGCCGCATATGTGTTGGCGGCAATCGGATCCCGAGTTATCGGAGCTCGCACATGACCACGAAAACCCCCCGGACGACCAAGCAGCGCACCGCAGTCCTGGAACTGCTGAATGAGGTCAACGAGTTCCGCACCGCGCAAACACTGCATCAACTCTTGGCGGAACGCGGCGACACCATCGGGTTAGCCACCGTCTATCGCACCTTGTCTCGAATGGCAGCAGCCGAAGAAGTGGATACGCTGCTGAACAGTGACGGCGAAACTCTTTATCGTCGTTGCAGCGACGGGCACCATCATCATCTGGTATGCGTGAACTGTGGCAAGGCAGAGGAGATTTCCGCTCGAGCAGTCGAGATCTGGGCACAGGAAACCGCAGCAGAACACGGATTCACCGACATCCACCACACCGTGGAACTTGCCGGCCGCTGCCGAGACTGCTCAGCATCCCGCTAGTAGGGGGTATCGGTGAGCGCCCCGTCGGACCCCATCAGTGCTGCCGAACGACCACCAGCCCCCGGCGGCCCCAGGATTGGTTTGTGGGCACCGATCATGCTGGGCATCATCGCCGGCTTCGTCGACGCGATTGCGTTCGTGCACCTGTTCGGTGTGTTTCCGGCCAATCAAAGCGGCAACGCCATCCTGGTCGGAATTTCCATCGGCGAACTAGACAGCGGCAAGATCCTGCCACCGATTACCTCGATTCTCGGCTTCGCCTTAGGCGTGTTCTTCGCAGTTCGACTTGCCTACCGACTGCCGGCGCGTTGGCAGACGGAACTACTCCTCGTCCTGCAAGTCTTTTTGCTCGCGCTCACCGCGGCACGACTGCAGTTCCTGCCGCTCAGTGAACTTCCACTAACTGGCACCGAGGGATTCTTTGCCTTGCTCTTCGTGTCTGGCGCTATGGGCGTGCAGACCTACGCCGTACATTCCACCTCGGGCATCCCAGTAACGACTACCTACCAGTCCGGCGCAGTCGACCAAATCGCCCGCCGCGCAGCTATTCGATCTGCCGGTCACGTCTGGCAGCATCCGACCCGACTTGTCGTCCTATTCTCGGTCTTCATCTCCTACATCGTGGGCGCGGCATTGGGTGCAGTGCTTGGTGATGCGGGACCCCGGTTGCTCTGGCTGTCGTGCATTGGCACTGGAGTGATCTTGCTGATCCGATTACTGGAGCGACGCCGACGCGGCAAATCGAGCGCAACTACATCGGGGACCTAGTTGCCTTCCGCTGCCAGTTGCTCAGCGACCAGCGTCGGCCAGAACACTTCCGTTGCGCCGCGCCGCTCCCCCGACCACGGCGCCCGCACCACATGCAGTCGGGCGGCTAGCGCGAACGCCGCCTCCTCGTAGGTGGCCCGAATCTCCTTGAAGGATTCCCACGAATCGTCACCACCGGCACCAGCGCGAATCGGTACACCCGCTAGCCGCATCAGCGCCACGGCCCGATCGAAATCTTCCCGAGGCAACTGACAGCGACCTTTCCGAATGGGACCGTCGGTGCGGTTCTCCCGTTCGGATCGTGTCCGATCGATACGCACCGCGCGGAAAAGCGCTAGTTGGCCAGCAGTTAGTTCCTTTGCCGGAAGTTGTGCTTCGGGGAGTGGATCACGTGTGAATCCCTTCCCGCGCAGTGCCATGTTGCGAAAGAGCGCCGCGAACGTTTCCGACCCTTCAACCACTAGCGCAACATCGCCATCTTCCGCCTCGTCGAACAACACCAGCCGTAGCGCAGCAGCGTCCATAATCGCCAGCATGGTGATCACCCAACTGCGCAGTGGTGTGTAGGAGCGAAAGAAGTTGAGTACCGGATAGATGGTTTGCGAGTTGCGCACATCGCTCACCCATTGCACGAGTTCCTTGGTGGAATGCAGCGGCGCTTCCCCGGCAAGGTACCGCCGGCAAATAATCTCCGGACCCCAGGCTGGTTGACCTGAGCGCATGGACGTGCGCACCACCACCGATTCGCGCTGGGTGTAGGCGGAATACAGCATGAACAAGTAGCCGATCAAGATGGCGATAATCGCCACCCCCATGAACGCGGCGAAAAAGTTGAGGATCACCTGGCCCGGATTATCGCGCTCAATCAGCCCCAGCGTGAATAGCGTCGATCCGGCCTGGAGTAGCGAATCGGTGAGGTCCATCCCGCTCACGCCATAGATCATCAGACCAAAGCCGAGCAGAAACATCAGCATCAACACAACCAGTTCGAGTAGCACTGAAACTGGACCCACCCCCGACAGCACGGCATCCTGTCGGGCGAAGCTCTTTTGTCGGGCAATGAACAGCCACGCGATCCGTTCGATCACGGCCCGTGACCCCCGAGCGGCAAGTGTGATCCGCGGCAGCGGCATCAACATACTGCGCACCATGCTGAGCAATCCGGCAATGATGACGACCAAACCCAGCATCGTCATGAGGATGCCCACTGGGGTCAGGTATGACTCCATGTCACCTCCGGTGATCATTTACCGCGAGGCTAGCGTGACCCGCTGCCGTTCGGAGTGGTTCTCGCGGGTTAGCTTTCCCCTAGGCTGCTGCCATGCTCTGCAAGTTGCTGTGTGGCCCAGCGGGTAAGGAGCACCCGCATGAACGATGAGCCGTTGGGGCTGGTCGATTGTGAAGCCCTAGGCAACGGGTGGTTGGCACAGCCGGCCGGGGCGGTCAGCAGTTTGGCCTTCCTCTTGGCGGCTGTCTGTGCCGGTCTGGCGCTACGTCGTGCTCCCGGTAAGACCACGGGAACCGCCTGGTTAGCAGTCGGGCTGTTAGCAGTGATCGGTATTGGTTCGTTCGATTACCACGGTTGGCAGTCAGCGGCCGCGATGTGGCTGCATGACGCTCCGATTGCACTACTCCTCGCGCTACTCGCGCTCACCTTGGGCGAACGACTGTGGCGTCGCTCCTACTTCTTCTTGGCGGCTACTCGGGTGCGAGTAGTCGCACTGCTAGTGCTGTTGCTGATTGGCGGCGTCGCCTATCTACTCGGCCGCACCGGATCCGCCGGATGCGACCCCAACTCTTGGTGGCAGTGGCACGCTCTGTGGCACACCATCATCGCCGCAGTCCTCGGCCTAGTGATCGTGATGATCTGGGGCGGCCCGGTACCCCCAGAGTCGGAAGCTTCGCCGAAATCACGCAGGTAGCGACTAGTTAGTCCACTGGTACCGGTTCGGCGTGCCAGATTCGATCCAGGTAGTCACGAATCGAACGATCCGAAGAGAAGAAGCCGGTACGAGCGATATTGAGGATCGCCGCTCGGCTCCACCAATCTGTGTCGCGATACCGCTCCTCAACAATCGCCTGTTCGGCGATGTAGGAGTCAAAATCCGCCAAGACCATGAACCTGTCCTCGTTGACCAGGTTGTCGACGATGCCGGCGAATACCGATCCATCACCATCCGAATAGGCACCACTGGCAATCGCATCCAGCGCACGCTTCAGATGGGGGCTGCCCTGATAAAACTTGGCGGGTTCGTAGCCCATCGCATCTAGGTCCGCTGCCTCTTCCTCGGTCATACCGAACAGGAAGAACAAGTCCGGTCCGACCAGATCGCGAATCTCCACGTTGGCGCCATCGAGGGTGCCGATAGTCAGCGCCCCGTTGAGCGAGAACTTCATATTGCCGGTACCGGACGCTTCCATTCCCGCGAGGGAGATTTGTTCCGATAGATCGGCAGCCGGGATCACGGTTTCCGCGATAGTCACGTTGTAGTTTGCCGGGAAAGCCACGGACAGTTTGCCGCGGGAAACCGGATCGTTGTTCACTACCTCACCGACGTGGTTGATCAGCCCAATGATTTCCTTGGCCATCTTGTAGCCGGGGGCGGCCTTGGCGCCGAATATGCAGGTGCGCGGCACGATGTCTTCGCCGTCCTGCAGCCGTTGATGCAACGTGACGATGTGCAGCACTTTCAGCATCTGCCGTTTGTATTCGTGCAACCTTTTCACCATCACATCGAACATGGTGTCTGGGTTGACGGTAATGCCATGACCCGCGAGCAGTCGGGTAGCTCGGTCCTTGTTGTTGCGCTTCACTTCCGTGATGGCTCGGCGAAAGTCCGGGTTATCAACGTAGGCTTCCAGTTCTTTGAGCTGGTCTAGGTCCTTCAGCCAGCCATCGCCGATTCTGCTGGTGATGAGCGCAGACAGGCCGGGATTGGCCAGCCGCATGAACCGGCGCGGCGTGACGCCATTGGTGACATTGGTGAATTTCTCCGGATATAACTCCGCGAACTCGTTCAGCACTTTGGTGCGCAACAGCATTGATTGCAGCTCCGCGACACCGTTAACTTTCTGGCCGGCAACAGTGGCGAGGTACGCCATCCGCACCGCCCGGTAGGGGTGCTCCTGGATGACCGACATCCGCCGGATCCGCAGTTCGTCGCCAGGGAACTTTTCTCGAAGTTCATCGAGGAACCAGGCGTTGATCCAGTAGATGATCTCCATGTGCCGGGGCAGCATCCGTTCCAACAACTCCACCGGCCAGACTTCCAGCGCTTCCGGCAGCAGTGTGTGACAGGTGTAGGCGAAGCAGTTTTGGGTGATTTCCCAGGCAGTCGCGGTGTCGTAACCCTGTTCGTCAATCAGGATGCGCATGAGTTCCGGTACCGCGATCACCGGATGGGTGTCGTTGAGCTGGAAAACTACTCGTTGCGGCAGGTCCGCGAAGTCAAAGTTCTCCGGGAGCACTTGATCGATGAAGTCACGCAGCGAGCAGGCGACAAAGAAGTACTGCTGCTTCAGCCGGAGCTCTTTTCCTTGCGGGGTGGAATCCTCCGGGTACAACACGCTGCTGATGGTGCTGGCTGCGGTGGCGTCCCGGACAGCGGCTTCGAAGTCGCCAGCATTGAAGACATCCAGCCGGAAGGTTTCGGTGGCGCGAGCGGCCCACAGCCGCAGCGTGTTCACCGTGCCGCTGCGGTAGCCGGGAACCATGTAGTTATACGGGATCCCCAGTACCTGCTCTGCCGGATTCCAGCGCACCCGAGCGTTGCCGTCCTCGTCGGTGTACTCCTCAGTTTCACCGCCGAAGCCGACCTCAACCGACATTTCCGGATGCCGGAACTCCCACGGGTTACCTAACACCAGCCACGGGTCCGGCTGTTCTCGCTGCCAGCCGTCCTCAAACTCCTGCCGGAAGATGCCATGTTCGTAGCGAATGCCATAACCCACTGCTGGAATCTGCAACGTGGCTAGCGAGTCAATGAAGCAGGCCGCTAGCCTGCCCAACCCGCCATTGCCTAGGCCAGGCTCAACTTCCATTTGGCGCAGTTCATCCAGATCCAGACCCAACGACTTCAGTCCTGCGTCGGCGACGTCCTGCAGGTCCACCGCCAGCAGGTCGTTGTCCAACTGCCGACCCAGCAGATACTCCGCTGATAAGTAGGCGACAGCTTTCTTGCCGGCGGACATCTGCCGTCCCAAGGTGTTCAGCCAATTGGACATCAATGCCCGCCGAACGGTGTGGGCCAACGCAAAATACTTGTCGTTGTCGGTAGCGCGATCAAGGGTGGCACCTTGCCCGTAATGCAACTCCTCCATGAAGGCGGTGGCGAACCCTTCTGGGCTAGAAATGTCTTCGCCAACGCTGGTGGATGAAACACTCATGCTGCAACTCCCGCGGTGCATTAACTGACGGTCTAGGGACTCTTGCAGACTCCCAGAACCAGGCAAAGGTGTCCCGCTTATTGCGCCATTTTTCGGTGGCATGTTCCGGGAACGGCTCTTCCTACCTGCCGTAGCGGCGGTTATCGCGAGGATCAGGGCTCGTTCTGACCCGGGCACAAACCCTTTTGCGGCTTCTTGACGCTGCCATCCGGCATAACGGTGTTGCAGTAGGTGGCGCCACTGAAATCGGCACCCTTGATGGTCGCCCCAGTTAGATCAGCATCCGACAGATTCGCGCCCGACAGATTGGCGTCAGTCAGATTGATACCGATGGCGTTGGAGTCGGACAGGTCCACCTTGGCCATATTGGCACCGGTGAGGTTCGTACCGATCAGTGAACTGAAGTCGAAGTCTGCTCCGGCGAGGTCAGCCTCGCTCATATTCGCCAGCGAGGCGGAGGCAAACGACCAAGTGGTTCCAGTGAGGTCAGCACCGGTCACATCGCTGCCAGAGAAGCCACCGCTGATGAAACTAACACCAGGAGCGATAAGTTCCCGCGCATCTGACAACACGATGTTCAGCCCCTCCCCCTTGGCGCCGGAAATATTCAGCCGCTGCAGTTGCGACAGGCCCATCATCACGTTGGTGAGGTCTTCACCCTCCAGGTTGGCGCCGACACATTCGGTGCGCTGTTCCAGGGTGCAGCCCCGCACGGTGTCGCCGTAGGGATGTGCCGATTCGGGGTTGGCTGCTGCCGCTGCCCCCTCGTACAGCGGGTTGTCGGGGGTCATAGTGACCGTGGCATCGGTCGCTCCGAAAGCAGGTGGATCGGGGCAACCGGAGTCTGATTCGCCCTTCACCGATCCGTCGGGCATCAACGTATTGCAGAACTTGGCGCCCTCCCATTTTGTACCCACATCGATGGCTCCGACGAAGTTGCTGCCGCTCAGGTCAGCTCCGGTGAAGTCGGCGCTGCTGAGGTCGGCTTTGTTGAAGGACACCCCGTTGATGACAGCATCAGTGAAGCTCACCTCAATAAGTTTGGCCCCGACGAAGGAGGACGAGACGATCGTCGCACCGTCTAACTTGGCGGAGCGCATATTCGCTTCCGTATTGTCGTTCAACACCATCTGGGTCTTGCTGAGGTCGCTATTCGCCAGCTCGGTACGCACCATGGAGGTCGCCGACAGTTCAGCACCGCTGAAGTTCACGTCAGTGAAGTCCCCGAATGAGATCGAGCCAGCCTTGAGGTTCGCATCACTGATATCCGCCCCACTCAGGTCGGCGTAGGACAGGAACGCTCCTTGCAGGTATTGCCCCGACAGGTCGACTTTGGGGCATTTGGTGTAACTCGCGATCGAGCAGCCGTTCACCTTCGTGTCGGACAGCACCTGGCCTTTCGGGTCGGTGTAAGTCGTCTGCATCAGGTAGTACGGATTCGTTGACGTCACCGTGATGGAACCGTCTGACGATGATGGACTGGGCGAACTGTCTGAGTCGGAGCCACTGCAACCGGCGAGGGCGAGGCAGCCGACGGCAGCGACGAGCAAAGACGAACGGATCGAACGAATCGAACGGATCATGCGCCATACCTTAGCCACCTGCATGTGCCGACCCAAGGACTTCTGCAGTTCGTAGCGGGAGTGGCTGCTGCGTTCGCCACAACTCGCAGACGTGAAATAAAGCCAGCGGCTAGGCGATGACTTCGACGCTGGCCGGTCCGTCGACCTGCGGCCGTCGGATTTCGATCCGCTCCGACACCCGCTCCTTTAACTCCGTCACGTGACTGACGATCCCCACTGATCGGCCGTTTTCGCGCAACCCATCAATCACCTCAATGACGTCCTCCAGCACATCAGGATCGAGAGTTCCGAAGCCTTCATCGATAAACAGGGTGTCCAGCGCTGCTCCGCCGGCCTCAGCCTGCACCACATCCGCGAGACCCAGCGCCAATGCCAGTGAGGTGTAGAACTTCTCCCCGCCGGACAGCGTCTTGGGGCTTCGTTCCTGGTTGGTGTGGCGGTCTAGCACCTGTAGCCCCAGACCAGTGCGGTCGGTGGCTCGCCGGACTGCGTCACTTTGGACTAACTCGTACTTGCCGCCAGCAATCCGAGTCAGACGATGATTGGCCGCTGTGACGACATTCTTCAGGTACTGCCGCAACACATAGCTGGTCAATGCGATCCTGCCCTGACGACTGGGTCGTGTGCCTGCGGCGAGGCCCGACACTTCTTGGATCGGTTCTGCTTCGGCGGTGACTCGTTCCAGTGTCGCGATTGAGTCCTCAACTCGGGACATTGCCTGCTCGAATCGCTGGACTCTTCCTTGGGCCTGAGCACGCTCACCCGTTGCTTCTTTTGCTGCTTGTTCGGCCTTGCTGAGAGTAGCTTTCGCCGCTTGAGCCTTGGCTGCCACTTCATCGGAGTTGATCGAGTTTGGGTCGATCCCCTGTAACTCTTTGTCTTTGGCTAGTTCAGCCAAGCGTGCTTCCTCCTTGGCGTCCTCTTCGACGACACCCACCAGTTCCTGCAACTCATCTTCTGGTAACAGCGCTTCTTGTAGTTCAGCCAGTGAATCGAATCCGACCTGTCGACGGTCGTTCTCGAACTGCGCCTGCTGGTCCTCGACCTGCTTAACCGCGGTATTGAGTGCTGAGATCGCCTCAACTAGCTTGTCCAGTTTCAGCCGCTGCGTTGCTAGGTCCTGTTGTCGGGCAGCAACAGTGTCAAAGTCTTCGCGCAACTCTGCGAGCCGCTTCTCCACATCGGTGAGGTCCTGCTGTGCCGAATCCACTTTCGTTGTGAGTTTCTTTTCGCGGCCAGTGCAATCGAGAATCTTCGCCGCGATCTGCTCCCGCTGCTCCTCCAACTCCTTCAGCGCAACCCGCAGATTCGATAGTTCCGCAGCCGCAGCCTTAGCCTGCCGTAGTTGCTCGGCGACCTTGTCGAGTTCGGATTGCAGATCTTCCCGATCGGCATCGCTGGCGGTCACTTGCTGAGCCACCAGTTTCTCGTTGAGATCGACCACGTTCTTGTCGGCCTGCTCGCGTTCCCGCTCGAACTGCTTCACTTTCGTATCAGCAGAATCGATCTGCTCCTGAGTTACCGCCTGGTCATCAGACTGGGCCGGCTGCGGATGTTCGGTCGAGCCACACACGGCGCAGGGTTCACCCGATTGCAACTCACCGGCGAGTTCCGCCGCCATACCGGCAATCCGACGCTGGACGAGTTCCTGTTGCCGCTCCCGTACGTCTTGGAAATGATCGATTGCGGTGCGCTGAGCATCTTTCGCCTTCACGAGTTTCGGTCGCAGTTCTACTACTGCTTTCGCCGCAGTCAACTGCTCGGCGATGCGGGAGGAGTCCTTCGTTAGTGCCTCAACTCGACCAGCAACCTCTGCTTGCTCCGCTATCTGCTCCTCCTGCGCAGTAATCAACTCCGGCAGTTGTTCTTTCTGCTGGTTGAGTTCCTGTAGTTCTTCTTGAGCAGCTGCAGCCTTGGCCTGCAGTTGATCCAGTTCTGCCTTCTTCCTCGGGAGGTCCTTCTCATCAGCGACCGCTGGCCCCAACCCTGCGGCGGTGTCGCCGACGTTCTTGAGGAGTTGCTTCAAGCCACCCAGATCAGCGGACCACCGTTGCAGTTCCTCGCGACCGCCGGCCGCTTCGATCGCCTCCGCTTCTGCCTTCGCTCGCTTTTGCTTCGCTGCCTGCAAGGCCGCCAAAGTACGTCCCGGGCCCACTGCTTGTCGGGCTGCCGTTAGCCGAGCCTTGTCTTGTTCTCGTCGTTGCGCGCTCTGCGCAAACTCGCGCTGTCGCCGAGCGAAATCCAAAACTTTGTCGATTCGTTCCTTCTGCTGAGTGGCAGTAGTTGCTTCCTTTTCTGCCTGCTGTTTTTCCCGATCAGCGCTATCGGCCGCAGCAGTAGCCGAGGTGACCGAATCGGCCAGCTCGACCGTGATCGAATCCAGTTTTCCCGCAAGCTCTGCTGGGTCTGCTTCTGTGATCTCTGCAATCTGCTCATCAGGCAGGGCCGCCGCTTCCAGCGCTGCTCTTAGTTCCCCGGTGACGGTGATCTGCTGCTCAGCGATTAGCGCTTTAGCTTTCTTGGCCCCTTCCGCCAGCAAATCAGTGATCTTGTCGTACTGCCATGCGCCAAACAGGCTGGTGAGTAGTTTGCGGCGCACGTCATCATCGGCCTCCAAGAATCGGCTGAACTCACCTTGCGGCAACAGCACTACTTTGCTGAACTGGGCCCGATCCAAGCCCACCAATTCCTGGACGCGACTCCCGGCTTCCTTATGGTCGCCAGTGATCTGCTCAGTGCCACCAGCGTCGTCCAGCCGGGATAGCGACACTGCCGCCTTTTCCTTGGTAAAGCCATCCCCCTTCAACTTGGGGCGCTGGTGTTGCGGGCTGCGCGTAATTCGGTGCCGTTGACCTGCGACCGAGAAATCGAGGGTTACTTCCGGCGTCACCCCGGGTTCAGCAAAATGCGAATGCATTCGAGCCGGGTCAGCGGAGTCACTCGCCACCCCGCCATAGAGGGCAAAGGTGATCGAATCCAACACTGTGGACTTGCCGACACCAGTGGGGCCTTCCAAGAGGAACACCCCGCTATCGGCGAGCCGATGGAAATCCACTACCTGCGTATCCGCGAACGGACCTACCGCAGTCATAGTCAACTGATGTAGCCGCATATCTACTCACCGCCCTGACCGCTCGCAGTAACAACGTCATCGATCAGGTCAACACGCACCTGATCGGGTTCTTCTCCGGTGTGAAACTCCATGAAGTTCTTGGTCACTTGAGCCGGGTTCTGTTGCTCCAGTCGGCCCAGCGCTGGCAGTTCGGTATCTCCTGCCGCCCCGGCCGGCTGGAAGTCCAGCGCAATCGTGTTCGGCCACACCGCACGCAACCGCTCCATAGGCGATTCAGGTCGGACGTTGTCGGTCAGGATCACCTTCAGATAGGCGTCGGTATCCCCCGGATCGCTGGCAGCCTGGGCAAGGAGTTCCGCAAGATTCCCCTGCTCTTGACGCATCCCACGACCGATCGGGACCGGTAAACGATCCATCGAAACTGCGCCGGCGCCGTCGATCTCCACCAGGGTGACCGACTTGGCGTGGTTGCGTTCTGAGAACGAGAATGCCAGTGGCGAACCGCTGTAGGCGACCACGGTGTCTGAATCGGCTAAGGACACCGTCTGTGGTCCGTGCAGATGACCAAGGGCTGCGTAGTTGAAGCCGTCGAAAACCGCTGCCGAAGCATCAGCAACACCGCCGACGCGAATATCACGCTCCGACTCCGACACCTCCGGATCGGCCGACCCACCCACGATGAAGGCGTGCGCCATCACCACGGTGCGTTCCAACCCGCGCTGGCTGGCATCCGCCCTAATCCGGTCAGCGGCAGCCGTCAACACCGCCTCGTGACTGCGATCAGCCTCCAACTCGACGCGCACCGCATCGGGCAGCAGGTAGGGGATGCCGTAGAAGCCAACCTCGCCATGCTCGTCAGCGAGGACAACGGGTTCAGTAATGCCGGGCACATCGGTCCGAAGATGAACGCCACTGTCGGCCATCACTCGACCGCCATAACTGAGCCGGACTGCGCTGTCGTGATTGCCAGAGGTGAGAATCAACGCCACATCGGACCGAGCAAAGGCCGCCACGGTCTCGTCGAGAATTTGCACTGCCTCTATTGGTGGCAACGCTCGATCGTAGATATCACCGGCAACCACCACTGCGGCCGCTTGCTGCTCGTGTGCGGTGGCCAGCAGCCAGTCACAGAACTCGCGCTGGTAGTCCAGCAACTCCTGGTTATGCAGTTTGCGGCCCAGATGCCAATCCGAGGTGTGAATGAATCTCATCGATCCCCCATTTCGTTCTCGTTCGTGCACAACGTCTGCTGGACGCAGTTGTACCTTGCTAGGTCCGCCCTATCCGATCATGCGCCAGCACGACTGTGGGAAGCGCCCCCGCCTTCCCCCGTACAGCGGGGGCACTCCCTCGTCAAAGCCAGCTCTTGCCGGAGTTGAACAAACAAATCACCGCTGATCATGAGCGACTAGTGACCTAGTGACCGACCATTCGATGACCTGACAAGAGGAAAACATGGGGCTCCGACAAAACTGCACCATCAGTGGGTAACGGGTCACTTCCGCAGCCCCGAACCAACCGCGGCGGGAGATCCGCCAGGCAGCATAAGCCTCGCGAGCACACGACCTGTCCGTGTCCCGCCGCGGCCCGTGACGACTACTTACGACCCGGCGCCTCGTTGGGAATCGCACCGCCGTAGCGGCGGTCTCGACTGGCGTACTGTTCGATTGCCCGCCACAGGTGTCGTCGGTCCACATCGGGCCACAGTTCCGGGATGAACACAAGTTCCGCATATGCGGACTGCCACAGCAAGAAGTTACTGATCCGCTGCTCGCCAGAAGACCGCAAGAACAAATCCACATCCGGCATATCCGGCTCGTCTAGGTAGGAGGCGAACAGTTTCTCGTCCACCTTGTCAGGCTTCACCAATCCGGCCTTGGCGTCTGCCGCCAGCTTGGCTGCAGCATCGGCGATCTCGGCACGACCGCCGTAGTTGACGCACATGGTCAACGTCATCACGTCGTTGTCCTTGGTGAGTTCCTCCGCGATCTCCAATTCCGAGATCACCGACTTCCACAATCGGGGGCGTCGACCTGCCCAACGCACCCGAACCCCCATCTGGTGTAACTCATCGCGGCGACGACTGACCACTTCTCGGTTGAAGCCCATCAGGAACTTCACTTCGTCCGGTGAACGCTTCCAGTTCTCGGTGGAGAATGCGTAGACACTGACCCACTTCACCCCGATCTCGATGGCCCCACTGACGAGGTCGTAAAGCGCATGTTCACCGGCCTCATGACCACTGGTGCGCGGCAACTCGCGCTCTTTGGCCCAGCGACCGTTGCCATCCATCACCACTGCCACGTGCTGGGGCACCAACTCAGCGGGGATGTTGGGCGGTCGCACACCGGTGGGGTGCGGTTCGGGGGGACGGTAGTTGCTCATGTTCGCTCCACGAGGCGCAGTGATCGCAATCCCCGCTCCAAATGCCATTGCAGGAAAGCCGCCACCAATGTGCTGCCTTCCTTCCTGCTACGTTCCGGCGCTGCAATAGCGGATGGCCAGTCCCCGGACAGCAGCGCACCCAATAGTTGCAGCGTCTCAGGTCGCGGTGACGACGACCCGGGGGGTCGACAGTCCGGGCACACCGCCCCACCCGAAGCGAAATGAAAGCCCCGATGCGGACCAGCGGCACCGCACCGAGCGCAGTCGGAGAAAGACGGCGACCATCCCGCCACCGCGATGGAACGCAACAGGTAGGCGTCCAAGATCAGACTTGGGTCGTAGCGGCCCTCACTGAGTGCTCGCAGTCCCGCCACCAGCAGCAGGAACTGTTGGGTGGCTGGTTCGCGTTCCTCGGCGGTGAATCGCTCGGCAGCTTCCAACATGGCCGAGCCGGTGGTCCAGCGCGGATAGTCCGCACACAGCACCGCTCCATGGGATTCGATCGACTCCGTCTGGGTGACGGTGTCCAGGTTGCGCCCCTGATACAGCTGCACGTCGACGTGACTGAACGGTTCCAGTCGCGCCCCGAACCGACTTTTGGAACGCCGCACCCCTTTCGCTACTGCTCGGATCCGGCCATTCTCCCGCGACAGCATGGTGATGATCCGGTCAACTTCGCCGAGATCATGCGTGCGCAACACCACGGCTTCGTCTCGATATGTGCGCACCTGCTCATTCTTCCACCTGCGGCGGAAAAAACCGATGACCGACCGCAAGCAGGAGTTGTCGCCACCGTGGATTAGGCTGTGCCCGTGGCACAGGATGACGGGCATGATCCCGGTGCCGACGACGGCACCACCAGTTCCCGGCGCCGTCGCGTCCGCATCCCCGAAAGCCTGAAGCCGATCACGCCCCGGCAGCACCATACCGACCCTGGGGCTGCGTTGCGGTCCACGAAGCCTGACCTACCGGTCAGCGACGATGTCCAGTTGATCGCATTGGAGCCACGCCGGCTACGCCGAGTGCTGATCCTGCTCCTGGTCGCGCTTACGCTCTACCAGCTGGCGATGTGGCTATTCACCGCCACCGGTCACTTCCTGTTTCTGATCCTGCTGGCCTGGCTGGGTGCGATTGCGATGGAACCGGCGATTCGCTGGTTCGAACGTCGTGGCCTGCGCCGAGCGTTGGGCACCTCGATCACCATGTTCATCGGCGTGTTGTTGTTCGGCACCGTCATCGTGATGTTCGGCGGGGTGTTCTCCGCCCAGATCGCGCAGTTGACGCGTAGCCTGCCGGGGATCATCAACGAGGTCGTGTTGTGGGTGAATGATCGATTAGGTCTGAGCATCAACCCCAACGAGATCATCCAGCAGTTCAACTTGGACGCCAACGCCATTGCTAACTTCGCCACCGACTTCGCCGGCGGCATCGTTGATGCATTCGGCTCGGTCTTCGCGGTCACCTTCGACTTGCTGACCGTGTTGGTCTTCGCCTGGTACTTGGCCGCCGACAGCCCCCGACTGCGCCGCACCATCGCCTCCTGGCTACCACCGACTCGGCAGCGGGTACTGCTGAAGGTGTGGGACATCAGCCTGGCAAAAGCCGGTGGCTTCGTGGCGTCAAAGTTGATCCTGGCGCTTATCTCCGCTGTGGCACACGCGGCGTTCTTCTGGATGATCGATCTGCCCTACTGGCTGCCGATGGGCGTGTTCGCTGGCTTCACCGCCCAGCTGATCCCGATCATCGGTACCTATCTCGGTGTGGCAGCACCGCTGGTCATCAGCCTGACTGATCAGCCCAGCGACGGTATTTGGATCATCGTGTTCGCCACCATCTATCAGCAGATCGAGAACTACTACCTGACTCCGCGCGTCAGCCGCGCCACTATGGATATCCATCCCGCGGTGGCATTGGGAGCGGTCTTTGCCGGTATCGCTATTTGGGGTCCGATCGGTGCATTGATCGGCATCCCGATCGCGGCTGCGGTCATCGCGGTACTCGATACCTACGGCAATCGCTATGAGCTCATCGCGGAAATGGACGAAGAGTCCCGCTCGGGCACATCCGACGGCAGCAGTACCCCGGGGCAACCGAAAACCCCTACGCCGACCGCACCCGGTGTCTAACGACTCGGGACTAGAACCCCAGCCGGTTCATCTGCTTCGGGTCCCGCTGCCAATCCTTGGCGATCTTCACCCGCAAATCCAAAAACACTCGGGTGCCCAACAGCGCCTCGATGCGTTTGCGTGATTCGGTGCCGATCCGGCGAATCCCCTCCCCCTTGCGACCGACCACAATGGCTTTTTGGCTGTCCCGTTCCACGAACACCCAGGCGATGACGTCCACCAACGGGTCGTCCGCCGGTCGGTCCTCCCGCGGTTCCATCTCTTCCACAACTACAGCGATGGAATGGGGCAGTTCGTCACTCATCCCCTGCAACGCCACTTCACGGATGATCTCCGACACCAGCGACTGCTCCGGTTCCTCGGTGATCACCCCATCCGGGTACAGCGCGGGACCCTCGGGCAGTTTCGCCAGCAGTACATCCGCCAACGTGTCCAGGCGCTCACCGCTGACCGCGCTCACCGGCACGATCTCGTCCCAGTCCCGTTCCAGCTCCTGACCCAGTGCGGCTACCGCTAGCAACTGCTCGCCGATGCGCTGCGGAGCGGCCAAATCAGTCTTGGTGACCACCGCGACCCGACGGCCACGGTTGGCGGCAGCAGATTCCTTGGCGATCAGCCGGTCACCGGGGCCCGGTTTTTGGTCGGCAGGGAAACATTGCACCATCACATCCACTTGCGCCCAGGCCTCCCGCACCCGATCGTTCAGTCGCTTGCCCAGCAGCGTGCGGGGTTTGTGCAGACCAGGGGTGTCTACCAAGACCAGTTGGGCATCGGGACGGTGCACCACCCCACGGATCACGTGTCGGGTGGTCTGCGGTCGAGCCGAGGTGATCGCGATTTTTTGACCCACCAGGGCATTCACCAGCGTGGATTTGCCAACGTTGGGGCGCCCGACCACACAGGCGAACCCAGAGTGCATCTGCTCAGCGGTCATCAAACACATCCACTACTTCGCCCGCGGCGTTCGCCCACACCACAACTCGACAACCCATGTCAGCCGCAGAATCAGTCGTTGGTCGCTGCTCGAAGGGCCCGTCGGTAACGATGACCATGGCACTGATCTGCTCAGCCCCGGATGCGGCCGCTTGCCCCACCGCAAGCTCCACCGCACTTATCACCAGCGACGACAAATCCACATCGGCACCGACATAGGTGCGCCCAGTCTCATCACGGACCGCAGCGCCGTTATTGGCTCGGATTCGCGCCCGCGCCGCCCGTGCCAGCGTAACTAGCTTCTGATCATCTGCGTTCAATTCTGTCACGATGTACTCTCCCTACTCACGGCGACGATTCGTCGGAGTCAGTTTGATCCGGCGGGATCGCCAGGATCGAGCCAATCCGGTTGCGACGGCCTTCAGCCGACTCCGCCCGCAACCGCCATCCCTGCTCCACAATCTCGGCGCCAGGAATGGGTACTCGGCCCAGTCGGCGTCCCATCAGACCACCGATCGTGTCGACTCCCTCGTCGTCAGCATCCAGATCGATGTCGGCCGCTTCACTGAAATGTTCCAGCGTGATTCGTGGGCTGACCCGCAGCAGCCCTTCTTCCAGTTCCACCATTTCGGGGACACCGGTGTCGTACTCGTCAGCGATCTCACCCACGATCTCTTCCAAGATGTCTTCGATCGTGACCAAACCAGCGGTGCCACCAAACTCGTCCACCGCGATCGCTAGGTGTTCGCGCGACGCCTGCATCTCCTGCAGCAGATCGTCTACCGGCTTGCTGTCGGGTACGTAGGTGACTGAGCGCATCAGTGATTCCACCCGTTCCGCCCGGTCTGCATTGCGATCCGCAAACAACCGTTTCATCACGTCTTTCAGGATCACCACACCCACGATGTCGTCGGTGTCCTCACCGATGACTGGCAACCGGGAAAAGCCGGAACGCAAGGCCAGTGATTGCGCCTGCCGCAGGGTTTTGTCTCGCTCAATGAACACCATTTCGGTGCGGGGCACCATCACCTGCCGGGCGGTGGTGCCACTGAGATCGAATACCGACTGGATCATCCGCGATTCGTCGTCCTCGATCAGCGCGGCCTGCAAAGCCGCATCCACCATTTCCCGCAGTTCTGCCTGGGTGGCGAATGGGCCACCACGGATCCCGGGTCCGGGGGTGATGGCGTTACCGAGCAGGATCAGCAGTCGAGCCAACGGGCCGAAGATCGCCGCGATGACCTGAGAAAGTCTCAGCGACACCAGCGCTACCCGGATCGGCTGCCGCTGTCCCACCGTCCGGGCGGATACGCCCACCACCACGTACCAGACCAAGGCCATGATCGCGCAAGCCAGCAGCACCGCCCAGCCCACCGACCAGGTCAGCCCACTCACCACAGCCACCGCTAGGGCACCGAACGCACCAACCGTGGCCAGCGTGCCGGCAAGCAGCAGCGAGTTCACGTATTTGGCGGAATCGTCCGCCACCCCCAGCAGTCGCTCGGCACGCTCATCGCTGTCGTTGAGTTCTTCTTCGACTCGGGCGCGTGACAATCGGGAAAACGCAGTCTCAGCCGAAGCCAAAGTCCACGCGATCGCCACCAGGACGACGAAAAGGACCAGCAACCAGATCTGGTCGGTCATCCATCGACCCCCGCGCCCAGGTCTGCTTCGTAGCGTTCCACGAGTTCCCGCTGCCGAGTGAACATGGCCCGTTCCTCATCCGGTTCAGCATGATCGTGACCCAGCAGGTGCAACACACCGTGGGTGAGCAGGATCCGCAGCTCTCGCTCACTGGAGTGCCCGGCAACGACTGCCTGACGGGCCGCAACAGCCGGACATAGCACCACATCACCCAAAATCCCGGAGACTGCCGGTTCATGCGGGGCCGGTTCGCGCAGCTCGTCCATTGGGAAACTCAACACATCTGTCGGACCGGGTTCGTCCATCCATTCCACGTGCAGCACTGTCATGGCGTCCTCGTCTACCAACGAGATCGACAACTCTGACTCGGCATCCATGCGCAACTCATCCAACAGAAAACCGGCAAGTTGCAATAGATCAGCGACGGGCTGGTCATCCCCGGTGTCATTGCTGAAATCGAGGCGGCTATCGGTTCCGGTGCTCACGGTGCTCACTTCGGCGGTGGTTCTGTTCGCTCTCGTCGTAGCGGCCGTAGGCCTCCACAATCTTCCCCACCAACTTATGCCGTACGACATCTTGCGCACCCAGGCGACAAAACGCGACGTCATTCAAACCGGTGAGAATGTTCTCCACGATACGCAGTCCCGACGACTGCCCCCCGGGCAGGTCAACTTGGGTCACATCCCCGGTGACGACCATGGTGGATCCGAAACCCAATCGGGTAAGGAACATCTTCATTTGTTCCGGGGTGGTGTTTTGGGCTTCGTCCAAGATGATGAATGCGTCGTTCAGCGTACGACCGCGCATATAAGCCAACGGGGCAACTTCGATGGTGCCACTGGTCATCAACCGCGGGACCGAGTCCGGGTCGATCATGTCGTGCAAGGCGTCGTACAACGGACGCAGATACGGATCGATCTTCTCGATCAGCGTGCCGGGGAGGAATCCCAGTCGCTCACCGGCCTCCACCGCCGGCCGCGTCAACACAATCCGGTTCACTTCCTTGCGCTGCAATGCCTGGACGGCCTTGGCAACCGCCAGATAAGTCTTCCCGGTGCCCGCCGGGCCAATTCCGAAGGTGACGGTGTTGGTTGCGATCGCGTCTACGTAGTCTTTTTGACCCAGAGTCTTGGCTCGGATCGTCTTACCGCGCGCGGACAAAATATTCGCGGTCAGCACGCTAGAGGGCTGATCGTGCCCAGACCGCAGCATGACGATGGAACGCTCTACCGCGTCTGGGGTCAATGACTGTCCAGTGTCGAGCACAGCAAGCATTTCCGCGAACACCTGTTCGCACAGTCGGACCTCAAGTTCCAGTCCGGCGATGGTGAGTTGGTTGCCGCGAGCGTGGATGTCGAGCCCAGGGAATGCGTCCTCCACGATGCGTAGCAACTCATCACCCGCCCCGAGCAGGCCCACCATGGGTTGCGAGTTGGGCACCGACAGGCGGGCCTCTGCGGTCACCGACGCCATTCGCGCCTCTTGCTTCGCATCAACGGAGTTGACTCCTCACTCGGGGAACTCCCCCATGGTAAGGCCGCGACCCGCTTACGTGCATACTTCGCGACTCAGCAATAACATCCGACTGCGGGCGAGCATCATCCCGGCGGCCACACCATCTGCCGAGCACCCAAGATGTGTACATGCACGTGATGCACGGTTTGGCCGCCTTCATCGCCGGTATTGACGACTAATCGGTAGCCACGGCCAAGTTCCTCCTGCTCCGCAACCCGGGTGGCGGTACGGAAGAGCCGACCGGTGAGTTGCGGGTTGGATTCGGCTAGACCAGCCATCGTCGCGTGATGCTCCACCGGGATCACGAGCACATGGGTTGGCGCCACTGGGTTGATGTCGGCGAAAGCGACGAACTCGTCATCGCGATACATCACATCAGCTGGGATGTCCCCAGCCACGATATTGCAGAACAGACAGCCGCTCATGGCCTCACGATACTGATCTTCTGCCCACTCATCAGCCCGAACGACCAGGGTTACTGCCAGCGACCGCTACGGGTCATGACCACCGCAGCCGCCACTACCCCGGCCGTCGATGTTCGCAGCACCGAACCACCCAACCGGACCGGCGTCGCACCTGCGGTCCGGAATCGATCCAGTTCGTCGTCGCTGATGCCGCCCTCTGGTCCCACGACCAGTACCAGTTCGCCGATCGAAGCTAGCGGCACCGTCGACAACGGCTGCTCGGCTGACTCATGCAAAACCAAGGCGGTGGCAGCGCTACCGAGCAGTTCCGCCAACTGATCGGTATTGTGCAGCGGCGCCACCTGCGGGAATCGAGCTCGCCGGGCTTGCTTACTCGCCGCCCGCACCACCGCGTTCCAGCGGCGCAGACCGCGTTCAGCTCGCTCGCCCTTCCAGACCGCGATGCTGCGCGACGCCGACCAGGGAATGATGCGATCCACCCCGGCCTCGGTCATCATCTCCACGGCGCTATCGGCACGATCCCCCTTGGCCAGTGCTTGCACCGCGGTGATGCTCAGGGCCGGTGGTGGCTCATCGTGAGGTGTGGCCAGTTCAACGACGAACGAGTCCCGTGTCACGTCGGCAACAGTCGCCGGAACCCGCCGGCCGTCACCGTCGACCAGAACTACCGATTCACCCGACCGCAGTCGTAGCGCGGCGGCACCATGGCGGCCTTCCTCGCCGGTTACCGGGAACCGATCGCCAGCCTGGACCTTAGCCAGGTCAGTGGCAGGGATCAGAAAGACCGGCGGGGTCATCGGCCCGCGAACGCGTCCTTGAGCCGACCGAAGAAGCCGGAGTTATGTTCCACTGGATTGACGGTGATTTCTTCTTCGCCGCGCAGCTGGGACAACTGCTCCAGCAGTTCTTTCTGCTCACCAGTGAGCTCGGTGGGGGTCAGAACTTCGACCTCTACGATCAAGTTGCCGCGACCCTGGGCGCGCAAATGGGGCACCCCAAGTCCAGGCATGGTGCGTTGCGAACCCGATTGCGTGCCGGAATCCACGACGACGGTTTGTTCACCATCTAGCGTTTCCAGCGGAATGGAAATGCCCAGTGCGGCAGCAGTCATCGGCACCCGCAGCGTGCAGTGCAGATCATCGCGATCCCGTTGGAACACCGGGTGTGCTTTTTCCAAGATTTCGATGTAGAGGTCACCGGCCGGGCCAGCACCAGGACCCACTTCCCCTTCACCGGTCAACTGGATGCGGGTACCGGAGTCCACCCCGGGCGGCACCCGGAACGCAACGGTGCGGCGGGTACGCACGCGACCATCCCCCGAGCACTCGTGGCAGGGGTTGGGAATTTGGTTGCCAAAGCCACGGCATTGCGGGCAGGCGCGAGTGGTCATGACTTGGCCCAGGAAGGAACGCTGCACCATCTGCACTTCGCCGCGGCCCTTGCACATGGTGCAGGTGATGATCTCGGTATTCGGCGCATTACCCGCGCCCTCGCACACCCCGCAGGCGATGGCGGTTTCGATCGTGATGTCCCGCTCCGAACCGAACAGCACCTCGGCCAGTTCCACCTCAATACGCACCAACGCGTCCTGACCACGCTGACTGCGAGGCCGCGGGCCACGCGGGCCACTAGTGCCGAAGAAGGTTTCCATTAAGTCGAAGGGGTCGAACCCAGCCGACGGACCGCCACCACTCAGCGGATCCACACCGCCGTCATACAGTCGCCGCTTTTGCGGGTCGCTAAGTACCTCGTAGGCCGCGGTCACCATCTTGAACTTGTCTTGCACTTCGGGGTCAGGATTAACGTCTGGGTGCAGTTCCCGGGCCATTTTCCGATAAGCACGCTTGATTTCTTGTGCATCAGCATCGCGAGCGACACCGAGGACCTCGTAGTAGTCGATCTGAGCTGCCATTACTGCTCCGAGAGGATTCGGCCGAGATACCGGGCAACTGCCCGAACCGCGGTCATACTTGCGGGATAGTCCATGCGGGTCGGCCCGACGACCCCCAAGTGGGCCACGGCTCGGTCCCCCGGGCCGTACCCGGAGGTAACGACGGACGTTTCCACCATATCTGCCACATCGTTCTCTCGCCCAATCCGGACGTGCACTTGATCTGTGGCATCCGCCTCACCCAAAAGGTGTAACAGCACGACTTGCTCCTCCAGCGCCTCCAGCACTGGGTGAATGGATTGCGGAAAATCGCGGTCGTAGCGGGCCAAGTTGGCGGCACCCGCGACGACTACTCGCTCTTCCACTTGTTCCACTGCGGCTTCCACCAACGTCGCCAGCAGCACACCCACCAACGGACGCTCGCTGGGCGGGAACTGCGACTCTAGTCCAGCCACCACATCGTGGATATCGTCAAAGGACCGGTCAGCAAGTTCCGTATTCAGCCGAGCGCGGATGTCAGCGAGCAGGCTGGGGTCGATCGGCGTGGGCGAATCAATCACCCGCTGCTCTACCCGGCCGGTGCTCGCAATCAGCACGATTAGCACGCGCTGCGGCCCCATCGCCACCAGTTCCACATGCCGCACGCTCGAGCGGGCAAGCGACGGGTACTGCACGATGGCGGCCTGGCTGGTCAATTGCGCCAGCAGTCGGGTCCCGCGTTGCACCACATCATCCAGATCCACCGCACCGTCGAGGAAGGACTGAATGGCGCGTCGTTCCGGCGCCGACAGCGGTCGAACGTCGGCCAGCCGGTCCACGAACATTCGGTAGCCCTTGTCGGTGGGTATTCGACCTGCGCTGGTATGCGGCTGTGCGATGAAGCCTTCTTCTTCCAGTACGGCCATGTCGTTGCGCACCGTGGCCGAGGACACCCCGAGATCATGCCGATCGACGAGTCCCTTGGAACCGACCGGCTCCTCGCTGGCGACGAAGTCTTGCACAATGGCGCGAAGCACGGTGAGACGCCGATCATCGGACATCGCCTACTCCCTCCTCGCAGTCCCACCCTGGCACTCCAGTTTTAAGGCTGCTAATACTACCGTCGAGATCGGCTCACTGCCGGTGCATTCGACGCGGCAGTGAGCTTGGGAAGCTGCGTTGGAACTCTGCTACAACACCATCGCTCCCGGCATCACGATCGACCGCAGTTCGGTTCGTCGATCCCGCCGCGGCAAATCCCCCAACTGTGATAATCATGTGACCGACGTCGCCGCGCTGTTCCTCAGGCAATCGGTGCCTCGCTGCTACTTTAAATGTGTTGATCATCTTGATCATGGTGACCAATCACCGACCCGCGAAGGAGCCATCGTGGCCTACATAACTCCCGCTTCACCGGATCGAGAGCCCACTGAGGAAGACGTCCGTAACTTCATCAGCGAAGCGGGCCGCCACTGGGGTGTTGCGCTGTCCTTTGGCATCATCTCGCTGTTGATCGGCATCGCCATCATGGCGTGGCCGGATGCCACCGTGGGACTGGTAGCGATCCTGTTGGGCGTGTGGCTGCTGATCAGCGGCATCTTCTCCCTCGTGGGTAGCTTCACCACCGGCGGCGACACTGCCAGCCGGGTGTTCATGGGGATCGCCGGCGCCATCGCCATCATTTTGGGCGTCCTGTGCTTCCGCGGTGACGAAGTGGAGATCCTGGCGCTGTTCGTCGGCATTAGCTGGCTACTGCAAGGCATCTTCCAGCTGATCGTGGGTATTCAGTCCAATGGTCAGGAAGGCCGGGGCTGGGACATTTTCCTCGGAGTTATCGGCATGATCGCCGGTGTCATCGTGCTGGTCTGGCCGGCACCATCGCTGATCGTGTTGGCCTGGGTGGCCGGTATCTGGTTGGTCATCTTGGGCCTGATCACGATCATCGCCGCCTTCCGGTTGCGCTCAGTGGCGGACAAAATCCAGACCGCGCCCGAAGATCAGGTTTCTATCTGATTTTCCCTACGCTGCCCGCGGCACTGATCAACTCAGTGACTCGAGCAGCTCGATAGTGACCCAGTCGGCTAGTAGCCGGCCCGCTCGAGTCAGTCGCAGCGGTTCCGCGTCCAACAGCAAACCTTGTTCCCGCAGTCGGGTCGCCGTGGTCTGCCAATCCTGACTGGTGGCTACCGCATCGATTTGCTCGGCTGACAACCCCGCTGGCAGCCGCAAGCCCAGCATGAGCAGTTCCGTGGTCAGTTGCTCCTCGGTCAACTGCTCTTCACCGGCCCGCGGGTCGCGGCCCGCTGCGAGCGCTTCGGACCACGCCACTGGATTGCGCTCATTCCACCACCGCACCCCAGCAAGGTGACTGTGGGCACCGGGGCCGATCCCCCACCAGTCGGCGTTGCGCCAGTAACCCAGGTTGTGTCGACATTCCTGACCGGGCATTGCCCAGTTGGAGATCTCGTACCAACTCAATCCGGCTTCGGTCAGCAGATCGTCAGCGATCTCATAGGCGGCTGCGGCGTAGTCGTCATCCACCCCCGCGATCTCCCCGGACCTGACGCGACGGAACAGCGCGGTCCCGCGCTCCACCTTGAGGGCGTAGGCCGAGATATGACCAACCCCAGCGGCTAGCGCAGTGTTGAGCGAGTCTCGCCAACTCGACAACGTCTCACCGGGCGTGCCATAGATCAAGTCCAAACTGACCTGCTCAAATCCAGCGTCAGCGGCCAGTTCCGCTGCGCGAACCGCCCCACCGGGGGTGTGTTGCCGATCCAACACCGAGAGGACCTGCGGGTCGGCGCTTTGCATGCCTATGGAGATCCGGGTGAATCCTGCCGCCCGCAGCCCAGACAACACCGCTGGGTTCAACGTCTCCGGATTCGCCTCGACGCTGACTTCCGCATCGACTGCTAATCCGATCCGGTCGTCGATCTGACTGAGCACCTGACCCAAGTCTGCCGGCGGCAGGAGTGTCGGGGTGCCGCCACCGACGAAAACTGTCTCGACCCGACGCCGACTTCCCAAGGCATCGGCAGCCCGATCAATCTCGGTGGTTGCTGCATCGAGCCAGTTTTGCCGGGTGCGGTGCCCATCCTCGCCCGGCACGTAGGTGTTGAAATCGCAGTAGCCACACCGAGCACTGCAATAGGGAACGTGCACATAGAACCCCAGCGCGCTGACGGAAGCTTGCTGGGTGGCGGGGACGTGGCCGCCAGTGTTCACATGCACCTCACCAGTGTCTCGCGACAATGTGTAGACATGCAGCGGGGCGGACCCGATGGGCCCGCCCCGCTGCGTAGTCGCGCTAGTGCCCCGGTATCAGCCGGAGTACATGTTGTCGATCAGTTCGCTGAACTCCTGCTCCACGACCTTGCGTTTCACCTTGAGGCTCGGCGTGAGCTCGCCACCGTCCACAGAGAGTTCCTTCGGAAGGATCCGGAACTGCTTGATGGTCTCCCAACGGTTCAGACCGGAGTTGAGCTCGTCGACTGCAGCCGCAACGATGGCCTTGACGTCGTCGTCCTTCGACAGCTGCTCGATGCTTGCACCGGCCTTGCCGTTCTTCTCGGCCCATGCGGCCGCGGCATCCGGATCCAATGCGACTAGGGCACTGGCGAACTTGCGCTCGTTGGCGATGACACACACCGCACCGGCGATGCCGCACTTGGCCTTGAACTGCGCTTCGATCGCACCTGGGGCGATGTACTTACCACCCGAGGTCTTGACCAGGTCCTTCTTCCGGTCGGTGATCTTGATCCGGCCAGCGTCGTCGATGACACCGATGTCACCGGTGGCGAACCAGCGTTCCGGACTGGGTGGCTGATCGCCGAAGACTTCTTCGTTGGCCTCTTCCCGATTCCGGTAGCAGCGCATCACGCCACCGCCGCGGACCATGATCTCGCCGTCATCAGCGATCTTGATCTCGGTACCAGGCAGGGGCTGACCGACGGTGCCGGCCATCTTCGATTCTGGCCGATTCACGCAAGTCGCTGCGGAGGTCTCGGTGAGGCCGTAGCCCTCCAGGATCGGCAGACCCACGATGTCGAACCACTCGTTGATCTCCGCGCTCAGCGCTGCCGAACCGGACACCATGTAGCGCAAGTTGCCGCCGAGTCGTTCACGCACCTTGGAGTACACCAGTTTGTCGGCCAGATTTAGCTGCCAACCACCGTAGTTCTCGCCGTTCATCTTTTTGGCGTGCTCGCGCTTGCCTACGTTGAAGGCCCAGTGGAAAATTTTCTCCTTGAGGCCACCATCTTCGGCGGCCTTGGCCTGCACACCGGCGTAGACCTTCTCAAAGATTCGCGGTACGGCCGCCATCAAGGTCGGCTGAATCACCGGGAGGTTCTCTACGATCTTGGGTACCCGGCCGTCAACGACGGTGACGCCGCCGACCTGCAGATGTCCACCGAGGAGGACCTTGCCGAACGAGTGAGCTAGCGGCAGCCACAAGAACTGCACGTCGGCCTTGTCCATGATGCCGAGCGCATCCATGGCAGCGGCCTCATAGGTCCAGTTGCCGTGGGTGAGTTCCACGCCCTTGGGCTTGCCGGTGGTGCCGGAGGTGTAGATCAGCGTGGCCAACTTGTCCGGACCGGTAGCGTCTACCCGCTCCTGAATGAGATTGGGGTTTTCCGCCAGGGCCGCTTTGCCCTTTTCCCGCAGTTGGTTCCAACTAATAACCTTGTCGCCATCACCTTCACCGTCGATCAGGATGATCGTCCCCAGCCGGTCTATCTTGGCAGCTAGTGCCTTATCCGCCTGTGACTGATCTTCTGCGAACAAAAGCTCGGTACCGGAGTCCTGCAGGATGTAGGCGACGTCGTCGTCGCCGGTGCTGGGATAGACCGTGGTGGTGGCTGCTCCCGACAGCATGATGGCGTAGTCGGCGAATACCCACTCCAGCCGGGTACTGCTGGCGATAGCGACCCGGTGTTCCATTTCTGCGCCGAGGGCGACTAGACCTGCGGCGAGTTCGGAGCACTCTTGCAGCGTCTCGTCCCAGGTATATGATTTCCAGCCGGACCCGGCTGGCTTGCGGAAGCCCTCCATTGGCCCGCTTTCTTTGACCCGATTCAGGATTAACTGTCCGAACGATGGAGCAGGTGTGGGCATTTTTTCAGTGAGCGAGCCACTGGTGCGACCTGCCGACGGCATTGCTGACATTCCGTGCGCCTCCTTAGGCGTATGTGCGACTACTCGCAACATAGTGATCTAGGAGCGTCTTCGCGCGCGGTTGGGCCAATTGGTTCGAAGTGTCGGCGCAAGCAAGCGCAGCAAAAATCTACTTCTTGTCGGAATCAGTGGACAACGCCGCAATGAATGCCTCTTGCGGCACCTCAACCCGACCCACCATCTTCATCCGTTTCTTGCCCTCTTTTTGCTTCTCCAGCAGCTTGCGTTTGCGACTGACATCGCCGCCATAGCACTTCGCCAAGACATCTTTACGCATCGCTCGGATGGTCTCGCGGGCGATGACTCGAGATCCGATGGCGGCCTGGATTGGGACCTCGAACTGCTGCCGTGGGATCAACTCTCGTAATCGGCTGGCCATGGCCACGCCGTAGGCGTAGGCGCTATCTCGATGGACGATGGCGCTGAAAGCGTCCACTGGATCGCCGTGGAGCAAGATATCCACTTTCACGAGGTCGGCCGCCTGTTCCCCATCGGGTTCGTAGTCCAGCGATGCGTAGCCCTTGGTTCGGGATTTCAGTGAGTCAAAGAAGTCGAACACAATTTCGGCCAACGGCAGCGAGTAACGAAGCTCCACCCGATCCGTGGACAGATAATCCATGCCCAGCATGGTGCCTCGCCGAGATTGGCACAGTTCCATGATCGTGCCCACAAAATCGGAGGGGGCAATGATCGTTGCTTTGACGACAGGTTCGGTCACCTCCGCCACCTTGCCGGTCGGAAACTCCGACGGATTGGTCACCACGTGAGTGGCTTCGTCTTCCATCAACACCCCGTACACCACACTCGGTGCGGTGGAAATCAGATCAAGCCCAAACTCACGCTCCAGCCGTTCTCGCACGATTTCCAAGTGCAGCAAGCCCAAGAAACCGCAGCGGAAGCCGAATCCCAGCGCGGTGGAGATCTCCGGTTCGTACACCAACGCAGCATCGTTCAACTTCAACTTGTCCAGCGCATCCCGCAGATCCGGGTAGTCGGAGCCATCGATCGGGAACAGTCCGGAGTAGACCATCGGCCGTGGGTCGCGGTAGCCGCCGAGGGACTCTGCTGCCCCGGTGTTGGCGGTGGTGACAGTGTCACCCACTCGGCTTTGCCGAACATCCTTCACACCAGTGATCAGGTAACCGACCTCACCCGCGCCCAACCCGTCGGCGGCTTCGGGCTCCGGGGAAATCACTCCGACCTCAAGGAGCTCATGGGTGGCACTGGTGGACATCATCTTGATTTTGTTTCGATGCGACAGTGAGCCGTCCATCATGCGCACGTAGGTGACCACGCCACGGTAAGTGTCGTACACCGAGTCGAAGATCAGCGCGCGAGCTGGCGCCGAGGGGTCGCCGATTGGGGCGGGGATATCGCTCACTACCCGCTCTAGGAGTTCGTCCACACCTTCGCCAGTTTTGGCCGACACCCGCAACACTTCGTCTGGTTCGCAGCCGATGATGTGGGACAACTCAGCGGCGTACTTGTCTGGTTGCGCAGCAGGTAGATCGATCTTGTTCAGCACCGGGATGATCTGCAGATCGTTTTCCAACGCCATGTAGAGATTCGCCAGCGTCTGCGCCTCAATCCCCTGTGCCGCATCCACCAGCAGCACCGCCCCCTCGCAGGCGGCCAAACTGCGCGAAACCTCGTAGCTGAAATCCACATGCCCGGGCGTATCAATCAAATTGAGCACATATCGGACGCCGTCACTGGCCCGGTACGGCAACCGCACCGCCTGGCTCTTGATCGTGATCCCCCGCTCGCGCTCAATATCCATCCGATCGAGGTACTGAGCGCGCATATCGCGGTCTGCCACGAGGTCAGTGGCTTGCAGCATGCGGTCAGCGAGCGTGGATTTGCCGTGATCAATGTGCGCGATGATGCAGAAATTGCGGATCACCTCGGGTGGGGTGGCTCCAGGCTGGGTAGTTGTCACAGCGTTCTGCTCCGTCGCGAGCACCAGGATTTGGTGGAATGGGGTGCTACACCGCTATCCTAGAGCCCGTTGCCGTGGAACCTAGTTCCGCGGTTCCAAGACATTGATAACTAACCACTGACAACAAGCAGGATCGGCGAAGCATGGCGAATCTCCAATCACAGATCAAGCGCAACCGCACCAACGAGAAAGCGCGGCTGCGCAACAAGTCGGTGCGCTCAAACATCAAGACCTCCATCCGGCGGTTCCACGAGGCCGTCGCCGCCGGCGAGAACGAGCGTGCCCAAGAGCTGGCTCGTATCGCTGGTCGGGAGTTGGACCGTGCCGCCAGCCGTGGTGTGCTCCACAAGCGTCAGGCCGCGAACCGTAAGTCGGCCATCTTTACTGAGGCCGCGAAACTCAGCTGAGCGCCGGGTGCTGCTGCACCCGTCCGTCATCCCCTCGTTGACACAGCTTGTCCGCAGGTCTTCGTCGTCCTGATGCGACGGCGTGATCGCTAGTGATTGGGCGGATTCTCGAGATTGGCGAGCCGGGTTAACTCTTGCTCTAACACCGCCATCTTCTGTTCATCGTCGAGTGCGGTCCCGCCGGCGATGCTGCCTTTCATGTCGGCGTCGATTCCCGGCAGCCGCACGGCAAGTCGAGCCACTCGGGCGCCAGTCGCTTGCCACGATTGCGCGTTGCTGCGGGCGCGTTTCGCCATCCACGGCCTGATTGCCGGATCAGGCCGCGCTCCCCGCATCCCAGCCAGAGCCATCATGCGTAGCCCGTGGGCGAGGGCTGCCACTACGGCGACCGGCAGTCCCCGGTCTCGTTGCTCCATCAGCCGCAGCAGCCGCACCGTCTGCGCCCCGTCGCCTGCCCATACCAAGTCGGCGAGTTGGAAAGCCGACGAACGAGTCTGCACCGGCAGCATGTGCTGCACCTGATCGATGTCGACGCGACCGTCGCGGCTATCAGCAACTGCCTGCTGGACTGATCCGATCAGCAGGGAGAGCGAGTCGGTGCCTAGCGCGTCGATCAGCCACTGTTCCGCCCGGTCGCTGATCTGGCCACCGGCGGCTTTCGCTTCAGTGCGCAGTAGGTCCCGGACGTCACGCTCGGATGGTTTGTCGCATTTCACGACCAGCCCGCCGGCCTTTTCGGCAGCGTTGATCACGCCACGACCTCGCTGACCGCCCAGGTGGGTGATGAGCAGCGGTGGCGCTTCCGGGTCGTCGATCGCCGCTTTCAGGGCCTCGGCGATCGCCTCGTCGGCTTGGTCTACTGCTTCCACCTGCAGGATGGGCGGCTCACCAAACAAGCTAGGTGAGGCAGACTGCGCGATATCTTCAGCGATCGGGATGCCACTGTCGGCTTTGCGGCCACAGTGCAGCCGTTTGATCTCTCTATCCGGGTGCTCGTTGCGGATCTGCTCCATGAAGCGCGCAGCACTGCGATCGACCAGTACCTGTTCCGGACCGGTCACCACGACTACTCGTTGACCGGGGTGCCACTGTTGGGTTGCGGCCCCACCGGATCGCTTTGCTGCCACGCCCCGATCCTGACACGATCCGGTCCTCGCACCCGGCAGTGGGTCAGCCGAGTCGCTGAGCACCAGCCGGCCGCTGCGGCTAGCCGAGTCGGGTGTAGTGCACCTGGTCGTCGGCCACGGCTGGCGCGAAAACTGCGCGGAGGTGGAGCCTAGTTTCCATGATGGAAACGGTAGCCATCTAGGGAATCTGACGCTCGGCAGCACCCACCATCGCCGTCTGCGGGCCTACTAGCAACCGCCGCATAGCCCAGTACCCCCAAAAACATCCCTAAACCGCCACAACCGAGGTGCTGCGCCTTCCCCGAACAGCAGCTCGGGTGTGGTTGAGATGGCCTCTTTATACAGACACCCCCCGACAACTATCTGGTCGGTCAGCAGTTGGTGTTCCGGATGCTGCCGTCCGGCATGGTCGTATTGCAGTAGATCGCGCCGGTCAGGTCCGCGACGTTCAGGTTCGCTTTGGTCAGGTTCGCGTTGGTCAGGTTCGCGCCGTTCAGTTTCGCTTCGTACAGTTTCGCTTCGTACAGGTACGCGCCGTACAGGTTCGCGCTGGTCAGGTTCGCGCCGGACAGGTACGCGCTGGTCAGGTTCGCACTGGTCAGGTCCGCGCCGGTTAGATTCGCGTTTCTCAGGGTCGCGTCGGCGAGGTCCGCGTTGGTCAGGTTCGCGCCGGTTAGATTCGCGTAGTCCAGGCACGCGCCTTCCAAGTCCGCGTTCCTCAGGTTTGCGCCGGTGAGGTCCGCGTCGATCAGGTTCGCGCCGGTCAGATTCGCGCCGCGCAGGTTCGCGCCGTACAGGTCCGCGCCGGTCAGGTCCGCGTATTGCAGGTCCGCGCCGGTCAGGTCCGCGTATTGCAGGTCCGCGTCGGACAGGTCCGCGCCTTGACAGTTGGGGGCGCATCCGGGGGTGGCTCGTAGTTGCCGGCCTTTGGACGTGGTGTTGGTGGCGGGTCCGAGTTGAGCGTTCTTCAGGTTCGCACCAGGCAACTGGGCGTGTTTCAGGTTTGCTCTTTTCAGGTTCGATTTCTTCAGCGTCGCCTCATGCAGCTGCGCATGTTTCAGGGTGGTGTTAGTGAGTTTGCCTTTCGTCAGATTGACGCCACGGAAATCAGCGCCGTGCAGTTTCGCC
>JAHZLH010000062.1 GCA_022599915.1 Actinomycetes bacterium | reverse complement strand
TTCTGCTTGGAGCGGGTGACGGGAATCGAACCCGCACTGTCAGCTTGGGAAGCTGAAGTTCTACCATTGAACTACACCCGCGAGGGGGCTGTGCGCAAACGTGTGCGTGAGCGCAACTCCAGCGATAAGTATGCCGTATGGCAAATCCACTGCATGTAGGCGTTCGCATCCGGCCGAATAACTAGCCCTCTTGCCGCCTCTGTCACTGCAGCGTCCTTACTACTGGTCAGTTGGCAGGAGCTCCTGCGCCGACACCCCCGTGCGGTTACTCTCCCGCGTCTGACGGAGCAATCGCTCTGTGGTTTTCCTACAAAGTCTTTGTCCAGGAATATTGTTACCTAGACTAACGTTACCTATAGTAAGTAGCAGGAGTAATGAAATCTCTGATTAAGACGTGTAGTTATCGTAGGGAGGATGCGTTGGGAAGGGAACAAGATGACCATCAGTCCATCGCGGCAGGACGCGATCCCCGAACTTCGGTTGGGCATCATGCGGTTGTCCAGGCGACTACGACAGGAACGTCCGGCTGCGGATGCACTGACG
The DNA here is from genome assembly GCA_022599915.1 of Actinomycetes bacterium. Lineage (NCBI taxonomy): Bacteria > Bacillati > Actinomycetota > Actinomycetes > Actinomycetes bacterium. The sequence goes on along the minus strand of JAHZLH010000062.1, from coordinate 6,127 downwards.
CCCAGTCAGCTGGCTGTTCTGGGGACCTTGGTCCGTTGCGGCCCCATGACACCCCGGGCGCTAGCGGACTCGGAACGCATCAAACCGCCCTCGGCGACACGGATCGTCTCCTCGCTGGAGGAGGAGGGGCTAGTCATCAAGGAACAAGATCCGAACGACGGTCGTCAAGTTCTCGTCCATCTGACCGATCGAGCTCTAGATCGCGTGGAAGCCAGTCGAGAAGCGAAGAATGCGTGGCTGATCGAGCGAGTGGGGCGGTTACCGAAGGCCGACCAAGAACGGATTCTTGCCGTAGCGCCACTTCTGAATCAACTGGCTCTGGAGGCCTAGCCAAGTCGGCACCTTTCGCCAACAAGGATCAACCCCGCCGGGGTACGTTTCATTCGCTGCGCCAACCAGATTTCCGTCGGTACTCCATCGGAATGATCGGCTCCAACGTCGGGACGTGGATGCACCGCATTGCTCAAATGTGGTTGGCGTTGGAAATAACCGGTGACCCAGCCATTCTGGGTATCGTCACCGCCCTGCAGTTCGCACCCATTCTTTTTATCGGCCCCTGGGCTGGCGCACTAGCCGAACGCAGCGATCGCCGAAACTTGCTGATCTGGACGCAAGTTGCGCTCGCTATCCAGGCGGCATTCCTCGGTGCGGTCGTATTGAGCAATGCCATAACCACACCGTTGCTATTCATCTTTTCCGTTTTGCTGGGTATCGCTACCGCAGTAGACGGACCCGCTCGACAATCGTTCGTCTCCGACCTAGTCGACCGAAGTGAACTACCCAACGCAGTCGCGCTCAACAGCACTTCCTTTAACGCTGCTCGACTGATCGGCCCCGCCGCAGCGGGATTTATCATTGCGGCTTGGGGCACCGGATGGGTGTTTCTCCTCAATGCCGCCACCTTCGTCCTAATGATTATCGCTTTGCTGCGGATTCACACGCACGGGAAGCGGGTGGGGAAAGAGCAGGCACGAGTATCAGATGGAGTCAGGTTCGTCATCGGTCATCGTGACCTGTTGTTTGTGATTCTGGTCGCGGGAATCGTCTCAATGTTCGTCTTGAACTTCCAAATGACCATCGCCGTCATGGCAACGGAGCAGTTCGCCGTAGGGGCACAGACATACGGGGTGCTCGCGTCGGTGATGGCCATTGGCTCGTTAGCTGGGTCCTTGTTGGCTGCTCGGCGAGGACGCACCAGTCTGCGAATCGTGACAGTCTCTGCTCTCGGGTTGGCAGGTGGATCGATTGTTGCTGGTTTGAGCCCGAATGCATGGTGGTTCGGTGCTGCATTGGTCATCTGCGGGATCGCGGCGCTAAGCATGATGACCGGAGCCAATGCCTACCTTCAAACTCACTCAGGATCTGAGCACCGCTCACGCGTCATGGCGCTGTACCTGGCTGTTTTCTTCGGGACTACCCCCATTGGTGCGCCATTGGCGGGTCGGCTGGCCGAGATCGCCGGGCCCCGCGCCAGTCTTATCGTGCCGGGAATCCTCGCGATGATAGCCACCGCAGCATTGGCGCTCTGGTTCCTACACCGCAGGCGCACCGAATCATCCGACCGGATTAACAGCCGCCGCGTTGCGTAATGTCGGCATGCCGATGTGCTTCACGTATTCGGCGAGCGTGTGATCGTGAACACCAATAGGCTCGCGCCATAGCGTTGCTGAGGAGCCTATGGACGTCTTTGAGAACATCATCGGTTTTCTCAACGCCATTCTTTGGGGCAGCGAAGATTCTCCAATGATTTTCAGTGCTGGAATCTTGGGCTTCTTGCTCATCGCTACCGGCATCTACATGACCGTTCGGATGCGCTTCATCCAAGTCCGCAAGTTTCCTCACTTTTTCCGGGTGCTCTTTCACAGTTTCAAACCCGAACACAGCGGCGGCATCTCACCCTTCGAAGCCTTCGCCACTAGTTTGGCCGCCCGGGTTGGGGCAGGAAATATCGGTGGTGTTGCCATCGCCATCACGCTGGGTGGGCCCGGCGCAGTCTTTTGGATGTGGGTTATCGCCCTGATGGGCATGGCCACTGCCATGGTGGAGGCCACGCTGGCGCAAGTCTTCAAACATCGGGACGAGACCGAAGGCAAGAATCTGTTCCGTGGCGGTCCCGCGTACTACATGGAACGTGGCCTGAATGCCCGTTGGATGGGCATCCTCTTTTCCATCTTCTTGCTGCTGGCCTTTCCCTTTGTATTTAACGCTTTGCAGGCCAACACATTGGCAGTGGCGATGGAAAATGCCTTCAGCGTCGATCCACTCGTTACGGGAGTCGTCACCGCAGTCCTCGCTGGGTTCATCATCTTCGGCGGTATCAAACGGATTGCCCGCTTCGCTGAGATTGTGGTCCCAGCCATGGCCATTGCCTATCTGGCTGTCGGTCTCGTTGTGGTCTGCATCAACATCGAGGTCGTCCCCGAGACCTTGAGTCTGATAGTGCGTTCCGCTTTTGGCATGGAGGAAGTCGTCGGTGGATTCGCCGGCTACGCCATCTCGCAAGCCTTAGTGCAGGGAATCAAACGAGGCCTGTTCTCCAACGAGGCTGGCCTAGGTTCGGCCCCCAATACTGCCGCCACCGCCGATATCCGCCACCCTGGCAGCCAAGGGTTCATCCAGTCCATTGGTGTCTTCATCGACACCATCGTCGTCTGCACCACCACCGCGTTGATCATCTTGCTCAGCGGGGTCTGGCAACCCGGCCGCGACTACGTGGACGGAGTCGTGCTCACCCAAGACTCGCTGTCTGCCAGTATCGGGGCATGGGGCGGTCAGTTCGTCGCCATCGCGCTCATCTTCTTCGCTTTCACCTCAATAGTGGCTAACTACTACTACGGCGAAACCTCAATCCTGTTCATGAAAGGTGACCATCGCCTGCTGATCCCGGTGAAGATCGCCGTCATCGGCATGGTCATCTTTGGGTCGCAAGCGGCAGTGCCGGTGGTCTGGGATATGGCAGATGCTGCACTGGGTCTCATGGCGATGGTGAACTTGGTCGCGATCTTGCTGTTGTCGCGTATCGCTTTCCGCGTCATTGCTGACTACGAGAAGCAAATCAAGGAAGGCGTTGATCCGCTCTTTCACCGAGATGATTTCCCTGACCTCGACAGCAAAATCGAGTCGAATGTCTGGATCCCTGATCGAGAAGAGCGCGCCCCAACCTGATGCAGCTTTGCGGTAGCCCTAAGGGTGACACTTCGCGACTGAGGCCTTTTCCCTAGCCCACCCGGCGCAGCTGCCGGCGTCCCCACTGTCGCGATCCGTAAGCGAACGCCTCGTCGATCGGCAACTCCCGCGTTGAATTTCCGATGCGGACCCACAACTCTGGATCTTTGCCCTTTCCGGGCGATACGAAAATTGGCCGATCAGCGCGTGGGATGTCAAGTCGGCAAATTTCGGTATTGGAAACTTGCGGAAACTCGACTCGAACCGCTGCAGCAGCATCCGCTCCAAGGGTTACTGCCAGGTGGTCCCGCAACCACAGTTCATACCGATCATTGTCCGGCTTCTTCATGAACTTATAGTCATTGGCTAGACCTGCAATCAAGCCATCATCCCCCACGCCGATGAGCAAAATGCCGCCCTCGGAGTTCGCCAATGCAGCGACGGTCTTAGAAACCACCAACTCGATCTTCGGGTCGCGCTGGTTGGTGTGCAGGTTGTAGCGGGCCGAGGACTTGAACTCGACGTTGGCTGACTCCCCCATGAGGACGAGTTCTGCTGCCGAGAGCTTCGGCGGTTCACTCAACTTGGTCATAACAGTCAACACCAGGAAGGTGTAGGCCAGCGACGCGGCGATACCCGCGATCAGAGTGACCAACAGCCACTCTGGCGGCAACTCCCGATCCAGCAGCGGCTGGGAGCTATCCAACAAGGCCTGCGCACCTGCATCGGTAAGCCCAATAAGGACAGACAGAGTGCCCGCGCCTAGCCCCGATCCCAGGATGCCGGCCACGATGGCGCTGGAAAGGTTGAGATGAGTACGACCACCCATCAGCCATCTGACGCCGCCGCCGATCACGACGCCCAGAACCAGGGCTCCGAGCATCACCTGTAACAAATCCACACTTGTCTATGCCCAGAAGGAGCGGGCGCTAAACCCGTTGTCCACGGCTGCTTTCTTGCTACCGGCACTGGCTCGTGGGGCACCGCGGCATGAGTGAGATCAAGGCTGTCGCGGCGAGCCCCCCGATCGCCGGCAAACTGCCGAAGGCTGCCGATCAGGGCCGACTGCCGGCGCGGTACGCACACGCTGGGCGATTCCGCCCAGCGTCGTTCGCGGCTACGAACTAACTGCTAGCGGTGATGACCTCAGTTTTCGCGTCATCGTCACTGGCCGATTCATCGTCATCACCGGTGCTGTCGTCCGACTCCGGCTTGGGCGGTAGTGGCGAGGCCAGGATTTGGATGATGAAGAGTGCCACCAGCAATCCCACAGTCGTCCAAATCACGAGGTCCACCGTCTTGTAGCGAGTGACCAACACAACAAGTAGCGCTACTAGCGTGACCGCGATCCGCAGGCCACTGGCGTTGCGCGCAGCCCAACTCTGCAGGCCCTCCGCACGCACACCCCACGAGGCCAACATCGACTGGATCGCAGCCGCGGCATTGACTGCCAAGCCACGTAGGCCAGCAGCAAAGCCAGTCGGACCCATCACCAGCGCTGCCAGCAGCAGCAGGATGCCCGCGGTAAACATCGCCCAAATCGCACCGCGCAAGAAGATAGTCAACTGATCGAAGAATGCAGTAGCCGCACCCAAACTCACCGTGTTGGGCAGTGCGTTGAGGTACTCGGCCCGGCCTACTGAAATTAAGGTTCCCGCAACCAGCGACGACAGCGTGAGGCCGATCCCGGTGCCAAGAACCGCTTTGCGTCGATCGTTGGCGATAGCGATGCCGAGGATCGCGAGTGCTGCAACCACAATCGGAAGCCAGAAACCCAAAGTGTTCAGCGCCGAGTATCCCCGCTGCAGCGAAGCCAGGCTTTCAGACTGGAAAATCACGATCTGACTGTCTACCGTTGGAACGTTTTCGGCGACTGTCAGCCCGCGAGCTACCAACGCCTTCTTGACCTCTTCAACGACGTCACCCAGGTTGAGTACGACGTCCGCACCTTGCAGTGAAATAGCACCTGATTGCTCTCCGGAGAGCGCCTGTTGGATTCCCTCTTGGGCACGAGTCGTAATCTCGGTCCACAACTGCGCGAATAAGTCGGACTGAATGAAGTTTTGAACTTGGTCACGGATCAGTCCCTCGATGCCAGATTCGAGCGGTCCGGAAAGTGTGTTCAGCAACGCCTTCTGCTGCTCGTTCAGATCAAGATTGGAATCCAGCAGGTCGACCGTGTTCTTGGTCAGTTCGTCCAGTTTGATTGCGGTAATGATTTCCTCCGACACCCGATCCGCAACCGCCTGCTGAATAGCTGGCTCAGAGGCCAGCGGCGCCACCGTGGCGACAAACCGCTCAGTGTCGGTCACCTCACCACGCGCCCATACCGCGACCACGGACAGTGGAGCCAAGATCACCGCTAGCGTGATGCAGACTGCCGACCAGAAGGAGCGCCACTTACTGGGCTTGGAGATCGGTGTCGTAGCTGACTTCGTGCCCGAGCTTTGGGCTTGCAGCCTGGCGACTTCGGCTTCAAGTTCGCGGATCCGATCAGCATCGCTTGGGGTCGTGCTGTCTTGGGCCATCGCGGGACTCCTCATCACAGGTTCGGCTCACTCAAGCCTTCACCTTACTGATCTTGAACAACTATCGCCGGTTTCCTGCACAACTCATGGGCCCTCGTTAGCCGGGGGGTAGTAAAGGCGTGGCTTCACTAAAGGACGGCTTAGTCCAAGGCTCGTCAGCGGTCACTACCCCAACCGTCTGTACCTTTACGTGTTCTCCACTGGCTTTTCTTCGAGGGCTTCCGGCTCGCTTCGCCGAAGCCACCAGACCTGGAAGAGGCCATAGCCAAATGCGACCACCCCGAGGAGAACTAATCCAGTTCGGACTCCCACCAGTTCAAACAGCCAACTGACTAGGAGTGCCCCACCAACTGTGGCCAGGGTGATGGCCGCGAAAAAGATTCCGAGAACGGAGCCGGTAATCCGCCGGGGCAAATCCAACGTCAGGCTTTGCT
>JAHZLH010000061.1 GCA_022599915.1 Actinomycetes bacterium | reverse complement strand
CTCCCGCGGCGGTGGCTGGCGATCAAGCGCAAGCGGCACCGGAAAGTCCCTACGCCGATGTCATGGCAAACGGCGCTCCGGTCACCTACTCGTCGTGCGAGAAGTGGGTGGTGTCCATCAACACGTTTAGTGCCTCGTCCGGCTACCGGCCAGCAGTCAAGGCGGCTATCGCCGACATTCGTGAGTTGACTGGGCTGAAACTAGTCCTGGGGGAAGACACTGACGAGGTGCCCAGCGATGATCGGACGGTCTATCAGCCGGAGCGCTACGGAGACCGGCCGGCGCCGATTCTGATCGGCTGGGTTGATGCAGAGCCCTCGTTCGTCAGCGGTCACGACGGATCCAACGTCATCGTCACTGAAGACGGTGAGCAGACGTATCTGTCTGGGATGATCCGACTAAACGCCGATGGTGAACTCCGCGACGAGGAACTACGGGCAGTACTGCTGCACGAGTTGGCCCACGTTGTTGGTTTGGCAGACTCCGCTGATCAGGGCTCGGTCATGGGTCCCGATCCGCAAGATGCCAACGGTTTTTCGCAAGAGCAGCGTGAGGCACTGAAGGTCCTCGGTAACGGTGAATGTATTGATCCGTTGGCTCCGCAAGAAAACGGGCTCACCGGCTAGTCATCTGTGGGCTCACATCAGTGTGTATTCATGGCGGTATCCGGCTGGCCATACCTCTAGCCTGACGGTATGAGCGCCGAAACGATGCTGCGGCAGCCAACAGCCGCTGACTTTGAGGCATGGCGGAACTTATATCGGCAGTACTGCGAGTTCTACCAAGTGAGCTTTTCCGATGAACTCGCCAACACCGTGTGGGGATGGCTACACGACACAGACCACGTTCTCGAGGGTCTGGTTGCAGTTCGTGACGGGCAAGTGGTGGGACTGGCCCATTTCCGTGAAGTGCCGGAGCCGTTGGCGGGGGCGCACGGTGGTTTTTTGGATGACCTATTTGTAGACCCAGCGATGCGCGGCCAGGGTATTGGTCGGGCACTGATCGCCGACGTCGTCAATACCGCCAAGTCTCGAAACTGGGTGGGAGTGCAGTGGCTGACCGGTGACGACAACTATCCGGCACGTCGGTTGTATGACCAAGTAGCGATCCGGACGATGTGGCTTACGTACGAAGCGAAAACAACTCGGTGAGTCACCGAAAGCGAGACAACTGAGGGGCTAATGGTCCCTAGGGATCACGCGCACCCCTAGGATGAAGCAATGGCTCAAGATCATGATGGTTCTGCTGATTCCGTTGAACCCGACCCTGCCGACGTGGATGCGGCGGAGGCTGTCGGTGACGGGGAGGAGCTCAGCGACGAGGAAGCCCGAGAACACTTAGGTGTCTCTGGCGGTGGGATCGACCGCAAGAAGAGCATCATTGGTGGCATTGTCGCGGTCGTATTCTTGGCCATTGTTTTCACCCGAGTGATTCCGCAGATCGGTGACTACGCTCAGGCAGCCGAGTACATCCAAGCGATGACGACCGCAGCCATCGTGGGGTTAGTGCTGGTCGTACTGTGGTACCTGTTCTTCTACGGCTGGCCGTTTGTGGCCGCTACTCCGGGGCTGCGTTACAAGCATGGTTTCGTCGTCAATCAATCCGCCTTTACGGTGTCGAATGGTATTCCTGCTGGTGGTGCCTTCGGGCTGGGCTTGCAGTACGCCCAGTTGACCTCCTACAAGACCACCCCTACTGCCGCGACCGCTGCGATTGGCGCCACTGGTGTGTGGAGCGTCTTCGTCACCATGTTCCTGCCGGTGACGGGTGTCGTGGCGTTGTCGATAGCCGGCGACGATGCCTCCAGTTACCTCAATGCAGCATTTTTGGGGATCGGTATGCTGGCGGCTGCCATCATCCTCTTCGCGCTGGTTTTGCGCTCGGACGCTAATGCCCAACGCATCGGCGGCTGGGCTGACAGTGTGGTGGCCTGGGTTACGCGACTCTTCCGAAAAGAGTCCTCAGTGAATATGACCGAACAGGTGGTGAAACTTCGTCACGACATCGTCGGTTTGGTCTCCAAACGTTGGCTGGTCATCACCGTGGTGCAGATCGGGGTGTCGTGGTCGCAGTTCGCCATCCTCTACACCGCGATGGTGGGAGTCGCAGGACAAGACGGAGCTCCGGCACTGCTGTTGGTCTACGGCTGCTGGGCAATCTCACAGTTGGGCATCATGATCCCCATCACTCCGGGCGGGTTGGGCACTGTAGACGCCGTCATGATCGGATTGATGACTAGCTTCGGTATCGAATCGGGACTAGCAACTGCCGCTGACCTAGTGTGGCGGGCCTCGTCCTACATCCCACAGATCATCATTGGATTGATCTGCATCTTCTACTGGCGTTGGGAGATCAACCGCCAGCGCAAGAAGGCGGTAGCTGTCACGTCCGATGAAGTCTTGGATTCGCCGGACTCCGGTGGCGATTGAGGATTCAGAAAAAAACTTGACGACCCCTACCTGACAACTCGTCCGTGCGCGGGTGCCGCCAGACAGTTCGTGGGCCCAGCAGTGAGAGCGGTCATGGAAGAACCCGAGGTCCGACAGCTTCCCCTCTGTCGAACCTCGGGCTCTGCCTTGACCCTAGGGAAATCGGAAAACAGGGTGGGGGACCGACACGCCAAAGTGCCGGCATCCACAACTAGCTGATTAGGGCCCCGCTCACAGTTGAGTCGTCACCGATCTGTTCCCCCGGTCACACCACCACAGTGGCCGACATGAACCCGCACAGCTGCCCAGATGTCCGCGCAACCGGCTTCGACCCCGGTCCACTAGTAGTTGCGATTCCGTATTTGATGGGCTTCCACCCACAGGACAGCCTGGTGGCCGTAATGATTGGTGACGATCAACGAGTGGTGTTGACGTTGCGATTGGACTGGGCGGCCGCCACCACTCATCCCAGCGCCACCATGGCGGCGATTCAGCAGCGGTGCGCAGCGGTTGATCCAGCAGCCGTGGTGCTGGTGGCCGCTGGGTGTTCCGGTGACCCAACGGACCCACTTGGCCAACTGGCAGCTAGTTTCGCTGCCAGTGGCGAATCGCCGCGGCTGTTGTGGGCAGGTCATGCCACAGCCAAGAGTTGGATTGGCCTCAGTTGCGCTGCGGCGGGATGTGCTGCTCACCCGCTACCTACTGTTGCTGCCTCCGAGCCAGCGCTGCAACTCATCGTCGCTGGTGCGGCACCGTTGCCCCGTCGGGCAGATGTCGTCGCCGAAGTGCAATCCGGCCCGGACAGTGGGTCGATCAGGGTGCCGTCCAGTAGTGGTGATCGCGAGGTGTAGCGGGACAACTGCCTGCTCCGCTTACAGCTGTTGGTCACCGCCCAGCATGCACCAACGGATGCTGAGCTGGCGGAGCTGATGGCTGGCTGCGCCGACCTTCGGGTGCGCGACACCTGGTTGCGTCGAATGACGGTGTCCGCTCGGCAGCAACAGTGGTCGCGCGTTTGGCGGTGCACCGCGGAGGCACTGCGACGGGGGCCAGAGTCGCATATCGCCCCTATGGGGGCGGTCGCCGGACTCGCCGCTTGGCAACTCGGGGATGGGCTACGGGCCGCGGCAGCGGTGGAGCGAGCGCTGGTCACCGACCCAAATCACGGTCTTTCGCAACTCTTGCGTCGAGCACTCGATGCCGGGATGCCGCCGTCAGTTTGGGAGGACATCATGGCCAATTTGTCCGAGGAACAGTGCCGACACGGCACTCGACCCGAAAGTGCTGCTTAGCCAAACTGGACGATTGCCCGGCACATCAGTTACCTTATTGGTCAGGTCACGAGTTCCGATGGAAAGCTCCGGCTAGTCGGACAGCAACCCTCCCACCGCGGTGGGGTGCTCCGGATGAGGACCAGGTCGAAATGTCGGCAAGCGCGGGACGCGCACACTGCGTCCCCGGAAAAGGTGGACGATATGTGTTGTTGTCGAATGCAGCAGGTCACCGGGGCTTGAGCGGCGCTTTTCCAGCGCTCCCCGGATGACATCCCCCGCCCACTTGGGATGGGGACCCCTATCTGAAAACAAGATCACAACGAAAACTACAGGCGCCCAAAACCTGGGTAAAACTAATGGAGGAAGAGAAACTATGAGCGAGGCATGGGGCTTCGAAACCAAGCAGATTCACGCGGGTCAGTCACCCGACGAGGCGACCAACGCGCGTGCACTGCCGATTTACCAGACCACGTCGTACACGTTCAACGACACCAACCACGCAGCCAACCTGTTCGCGTTGAAGGAACTGGGCAATATCTACACCCGGATCATGAACCCGACCCAGGCCGTGGTCGAAGACCGGATTGCCGCCCTGGAAGGTGGCGTGGGAGCGCTGCTGGTTGCCAGTGGCCAGGCAGCCGAAACGCTGGCCATCCTGAATATCGCCGAGTCCGGTGACCACCTAGTGTCCAGCCCGAGTTTGTACGGCGGCACCTACAACCTGTTCCACTACACGCTGCCCAAGCTGGGCATCGAGGTGACCTTCGTCAGTGATCCCGATGACCCGCAGGCGTGGCGGGATGCGGTGCGCCCGAACACTAAGCTGTTCTTTGCCGAGACCATCGCGAACCCCAAGAACGATGTACTGGATATCGAGACCGTGGCTGGTATCGCCCATGAGAATGGTGTACCGCTGGTCGTGGACAACACCGTTGCCACCCCGTACCTGATTCAGCCGCTGAAGTGGGGCGCGGATGTCGTTGTGCACTCCGCGACCAAGTACATCGGCGGACATGGCACCGCTGTTGCTGGTGTCATCGTTGACGGTGGCACCTTCGACTACGGCAAGTACCCGGAGAAGTACCCCAACTACACCCAGCCCGATCCCAGTTACCACGGCCTGGTTTACGCCAAGGACCTTGGTACGGACGGACTATTCGGCGTCAACGTGTCCTTCATCATGAAGGCCCGGGTGCAACTGTTACGTGACATCGGCTCGGCAGCCGCCCCGTTCAACGCCTGGCTGCTCTCGCAAGGGCTAGAGACGTTGTCGCTGCGCATCGAGCGCCACGTATCGAACGCCAAGAAGGTGGCGCAGTGGCTGGAAGGCCGCGAAGAGGTTCTCCGCGTGAACTACGCCGGACTGCCCAGCAGCCCGTGGTACCAGTTGGGCCAGAAGTACGCTCCCGAAGGTACCGGTGCTGTGCTGGCTTTCGAGATCGACGGTGGCCTCGAAGCGGGCAAGCGCTTCGTCGAAGGCCTGCAGTTGCACAGCCATGTCGCTAACATCGGTGATGTGCGCTCCCTGGTCATTCACCCAGCGTCAACCACCCACTCGCAACTCACTCCTGAAGAGCAGCTAGCCGCAGGAGTTACTCCCGGGTTGGTCCGGTTGGCCGTAGGTATCGAGAGCATCGATGACATCTTGGCCGACCTTGACGCCGGCTTCCGCGCAGCAAAGGCGGAAGCCACGTCGTGAACGGGTCCCAGCGTCCTCCCGCCACCGGTGCGTGGCGGGAGGGTGATCCAGCCGCCTGGCGTCGGTTTGCCGACGTCGGGGGGCTAGACCTGGAATTCGGTGGCAGCCTGCCGGCGGTGCGGGTGGCCTACGAGACTTGGGGAACACTCAACCCCCAGCGCAGCAACGCGGTGCTGATCGAACATGCACTGACCGGTGACGCGCATGCCGCAGGTCCGGCTGGTCCTGGCCAACCAACGGCCGGCTGGTGGGATTCCCTCATTGGCCCAGGGTGCCCGATCGATACCGATCAATGGTTTGTGGTGTGCGCCAACACGTTGGGAGGCTGCCAGGGCACTACCGGTCCCGCAAGTCTCCATCCCGATGGGTCGCCCTGGGGTTCCCGATGGCCGCGTGTCTCGGCTCGCGATCAGGTTGAAGTGGAACGGCTGCTCGCCGATCACCTGGGCATCCAGTCTTTTGCCCTGGTCGTGGGCGGCTCGATGGGGGGCATGCGAGCACTGGAATGGGTGGTTTCCCATCCGGACCGAGTGCAATCGGCAGTCATGCTCGCTACCACCGCGGCCGCCTCTGGCGATCAGATTGCCACACAGACTGCCCAAATCCAGGCAGTTACCGCCGACCCCTACTGGCTGGGCGGGGACTACTACGATCACGGGATCGGCCCCGTGGCTGGTTTGCGAGTGGCGCGGCGGTTCGCCCATTTGACCTACCGCACGTCGCGAGAGTTTGACTTGCGATTCGGTCGGGTTCCGCAGACTGCCGAAGAGCCGCTGCAACACAAGGTGGCGGGTCGCCATGACGATGCTGGCCGCTTTGCCGTGCAGTCCTATCTGGATCACCACGGTGACAAGATCTTGTACCGGTTCGACGCCGGAAGTTATGTGTCGCTGACTGACTCCATGACTACCCACGATGTGGGTCGGGGTCGTGGAGGTCTGGAGCAGGTGCTTGCCGGGATTGAAGTTCCGGTTCGCGTCGCCGGAATAGATACCGATCGGCTGTATCCCCTTGCCCAGCAGCAGCACTTGGCAGATCACATTCGCAGCTGTGGCGGGCTGGATGTCATCGAATCACCCTTTGGACATGATGGCTTCCTGATTGAGGCGGACCCGGTGGGCCGTATCGTGTCCGAGACCCTGGCCGATACAGCGACATCGCCCTGCTAGCAAGCGCCGCCCCCGAGGTGCTGACCCTGTGGGGCTCAGGTACTGTCATGCGCCATGACCGCCCAGATTGCTGTTGCCCAAACCCCCGAAGCCAACGATTTGCTCACTAGCGATCCATTTGCACTGTTGGTGGGGATGCTGCTCGATCAGCAGGTGCCCATGGAACGGGCGTTCACCGGCCCGTATGTGCTTGCAGCGCGACTAGGGTCACCCGACAACTTAGATCCCGCCGTCCTCACGCAACTCTCAGAGGACGACCTGGTCTCAACAGCCGCGCAGTCGCCAGCGATACATCGCTTCCCGAAAGCCATGGCCACCCGGATTCAGTCATTGGCTCGGGCGGTATGCGACGACTACGACGGTGATGCCAGTCGAATCTGGTTGGAAGCCACCGATGGCCGCGACTGCCTCAAACGACTCCGGGCCCTACCGGGGTTCGGAGAGCAGAAGGCGAAGATATTCTTGGCGATGTTGCTCAAGAGTGGCCGATTGCCGCAGGAAATGGCTGATGCGCAGCAAGTGTGCGACCCCTATGGTGAGCCGGGGACTTTCATGAGTGTGGCGGATGTGACTGGGCCGGACAGTCTGCAGCGGGTGCGGGAGTGGAAACGTGCGCAAAAGGCGGCCAAAGCAGGTTAGATGTGGCACACATCTGGGGGAATGTGGGCGGCCGATCAGGCGTTTTTCCCAGTAGAGACACGTCGCCGACGGGGCAACGAGGCCCTCACTGGGAATCCATGCCACAATAGGGCAGCGCGAGAGCGCCCGAGCCCGTCCAAGTCGATTTCGACTTGACACGGGCCCTTTGTGTCGGCCAGGGAGGACGCTGGCTGCGGGTTCGGCCGCTAGAGGGAGCAGAGTGACCACTAAGACCAAGACAGCAAAGAAGCCTGCCACGAAGAAGGCTTCGGCTGCCAAGACCAAGACAGCAGCGAAGAACTCCACGGCGAAGAAGCCTGCGACCAAGAAGGCCGCGGCCACGAAGAGTTCGGCTGCGAAGCCTGCCAAGACGAAGGCTGCTGCTTCGAAGTCCAAGCCCGCCGCAAAGAAGAGCACGACGAAGAGTTCGGCTACCAAGTCCCAAACGGCAGCGAAGAAATCCACGGCGAAGAAGCCTGCGACCAAGAAGGCCGCGGCCACGAAGAGCACCAGCAAGAAGGCTGTTACTTCGAAAGCCAAGCCCGCGGCCAAGAAGTCCACGGCTAAGAAGTCCACGGCGAAGAAGCCTGCGACCAAGAAGGCCGCTGCTACTAAATCAAAAGCCAAGAAGGCTGCTGAGACTGAGGAAGTTGCCGCCGCCCCCAGTTCCAACGGTTCCGCACCGGCGATCGCCGACAAAGACGGCGTGGATCTTAAAGCCGCCGCCAAGATTGAGCAGGAAGCCGAAGAGGATCTAGAAGTTGCCTTGCGCGATCTGAAAGATGAAGAAAAAGACGGCAAGGGCAAGAAGAAAGACGGCCCCGAGGTGCTGGTGCTGTCTGACACCGATGAGACTGATGAGCCCGTCCAGACCGTCACCGTGGCGGGTGCTACTGCGGATCCAGTCAAGGACTATCTGAAGCAGATCGGCAAGGTTCCGCTTCTTAACGCTGAGCAAGAGGTGGTGCTCGCGAAGCGGATCGAGGCCGGTCTCTTCGCCGAAGAGCGACTAGCGGATGAGAAGTTCGTCAAGAAACTCAAAGGCGATCAGGAATACGAACTCGAGCAACTGGTAAGGGTCGGCCAACGAGCCAAGAACCACCTGCTGGAGGCCAACCTGCGGTTGGTGGTCTCACTGGCCAAGCGCTACACCGGTCGCGGGATGCTCTTCCTAGATCTGATCCAAGAAGGCAACTTGGGTTTGATCCGTGCAGTGGAGAAGTTCGACTACAAAAAGGGCTACAAGTTCTCCACCTACGCCACGTGGTGGATTCGCCAGGCGATCACGCGCGCGATGGCCGATCAGGCCCGAACCATCCGAATCCCGGTCCACATGGTGGAGGTCATCAACAAGCTTGCTCGCGTGCAGCGGCAGATGTTGCAGGATCTCGGTCGGGAGCCCACTCCGGAGGAGTTGGCCCTCGAACTCGACATGACGCCGGAAAAGATCGTCGAGGTGCAAAAGTATGGTCGGGAGCCCATTTCGCTGCACACGCCCCTGGGCGAAGACGGCGACAGCGAGTTCGGTGATCTGATTGAAGACTCTGAGGCGATCGTGCCGGCCGATGCGGTGTCCTTCACACTGCTGCAAGAACAGTTGGATCAGGTACTGGTGACCTTGTCTGATCGTGAGGCGGGTGTGGTGCGGATGCGCTTCGGTCTCACCGATGGCCAGCCCAAGACGCTTGACGAGATCGGGAAGGTTTACGGGGTCACTCGTGAGCGGATTCGTCAGATCGAGTCCAAGACGATGTCGAAACTGCGGCACCCCAGCCGCTCGCAGGTACTACGCGATTACTTGGAGTAAAGCGCATCCCTGCCGCAACTTCGCCAAACGCAATCTCGGATCTGTTTGCCTGCCCGATTGACAAAGTAGGGTGGTTCACAACAGACGTCTTCGTTCAGTCAGGCAGGAGAAGTCATGAGTGTCGAACATTCTCACAGTGCTGACGCCGCTGACACTTTGGTGGGTGGCAGTATCCGCCGGTCGTTATGGTTCATCATCGGATTATTGGCCGTGATCACGGCGGCGGCACTGATCATCCTGTGGCCTTCCGAACCGGTCCCCACCACCCCCCTAGGCGAGCGCACCCCAGGCACCGTCACTGAAGTTTCAGACTGTAAACCGGTCGCTGAAGATTGTGTGACGTTAACCATTGAGGTTGCCGAAGGCCTCTTCGCGGGGGAGAACGTTAAAACCGATGCATTCCAGACGCGAAACTCCCCAGAGATAGCTGTAGGAACCCAAGTGTGGCTAGTGGAAAGCAACACAGAGCCAGGCGAATTTGCACTCAGCGATATTGATCGGCAGTCCTCCCTGCTGTGGCTTGCGGGCCTGTTTGCGGTCGCTGTGGTGCTGTTCGCGCGATGGAAAGGTGTGTCGGCGCTAGCAGGTCTGGTGTCGTCGATGGCTCTGCTGATCTGGTTCATTCTGCCGTCGATCTTGTTGGGGAAGGATCCGGTGGTTATCGCGGCCGTGGGCACGGCGGCTATCGCCATCGTGGCCATGTTCCTTGCCCACGGTCCCCATGTGGGAACAGTGGTCGCGATTGTCGGAACGGTTTTGGCGCTTTTCCTTACCCTCGCCTTGGCGTGGTTGTTTACCGGGTTCGTTTCGCTGAGCGGGATGGGAGATGAGGGATCGTACTTCCTTGATCTACAAGGAATGGAGTTTGATCTCCGCGGATTGTTCTTAGCAGGGGTGGTCATTGGCGCGTTAGGTGTGTTGGACGATGTGACGATCACCCAGGCAGCAGCCGTCGCTGAGGTAAAGCGGGCAGATCCGTCGGCTCGTTGGCCGCAGTTGTTCGGCGCCGGTATGCGAGTTGGTCGCGACCACGTAGCGGCGACCGTGAACACCCTAGTCCTGGCCTATGTCGGCGCGGCGCTACCCACGTTCATCCTGCTCACGATGTCTGACCTGGGCTTGCTGCAATCGATCAATAACGAAGTCATTGCCCAAGAGATTGTTCGTGCGCTGATCGGTGGTCTGGGCATCATCGCCGCCGTTCCCATCACCACGGCGTTAATGGCAGCCATCCTGACTGATCACCAGCATGTCGACGAGGCCAGCACAGCCGAGGCAGACGAGGAATCTGCGTTTTGGGGATCAGACAAATAGCGCTGGCTTGGTTAGCCCTCGATCGATGCCTTTAACTCGACGAAAGCTTCGTCAAAGTAGTCCGCGACCAGTTGGCCTTCGGTGACTACCTCACGGTCGAACATGAAGCCGTAGCTGAGTTCGCCGTTGTAGGACATGCACGCCACCGACAGCGCCTGCTGCGGGCCCACCCACGGCAATGGCGAAAGGCTCAGTAGTCGACTGCCATTCATGTAGACCGGGAACTGCACACCGGGAACGTTGCTCACTAAGACGTTGAACAACGTCTTGCCGAACACCAGTCGAGATGTCTGCGCCAACAACGTGGGCGGCAAGAAGTCGGTGGCCTTGAGTACAGTGCCGACGGCGGTGGCGATCCCAGAGCCCTTGATGGTCTGCATGGAGTCATTCACCGCCCGGTAGCGATCTCCGGGCAGCATCTCGCCCACAGGAAGTTGGACTGCCAGGACGACGAAAATGTTGCCCTTGTCACCACCTTGACCGTCTTGTCGCACTGAACTCGGGATTTCAGCGCGCAACTCCAGCCCGTCGGTGTCGACACCGAGATGCCGGAGGTACCTCCCCAACGCATCAGCTGACACAGTCAGAACAACATCGTTGATTGTTCCGCCCAGATCATTCTTGATGGCCTTGTAGTCCGAGAGGGGATGAGATGTCCCGGAGAAGCCACGCAGCGGTCCAGTCTCCACGTTGAGCGGCGTATCGACGGGCAACGGCAGCGCAGCTTGCGCAGTTTCTGCCAGTCCTTTGGCCACTTCGAAAATCTTGGGGCCAGCTTCATCCGGGTTGGAGATCATCGACTTCAGCGACTTGGTGGCGTCGGTGGCGCGATCCATCATTCGTCTGGCTTGCTCGGCGAGAGCCTGTCGCTTGCCGGGCAACTCTTCCGGTTCGAATGCTTCTGCTTCTTCGACCTCGCGGGGTTCCGGCGTCAGGTCCAGCAGCGCAGCGAAAAGATCGAGGGCTCCGAGGCCGTCCACCATGCAGTGATGCATTTTCATGATCAAGGCCCACTGATCGCCTGGCAGGCCTTCGACGTAGCACATCCGCCACAGCGGCTGATTTCTATCCAACCGGGTGGAGAAGAACTCACCCGCCAGCTTTTCCAAGTCCTCGCGGTTACCAGGAGCCGGCAGCGCTACGGCCACGACGTGATTCTCCAGATTGAAGTCCGGATCATCAATCCAGTAAGGCTTGCCGGTGTCCACCGAGGTGGACATGATCCGCTGGCGGAACCGGGGCACCAAACTGATTCGGGAAGCGATGAAGTCGCGCAGTTCCTGCTGACCCGGTGACGGCCCTTCGAAAGTCAGCAGACTGCCGATGTGCATGTGAGTCTGACTTTTATCTTCGATCCCCAAGAACTGGTAGTCGAGACCGGAAAGCCGCTGCTTGGTGTCCGTCATCTGAAGTCCTCTCTTGGCGCCCGCTGGGAGCGTTAGTCACCCTACGCAATCCGAGGGCTGCTTGCGCGCTGTTTGGCAGAGTACTGGCCGGCCAGATTCGAGTAGATCTGGTTGTCTGCGGTTGGTGTGAGCACCGCGTGGCAGTCACACTGCTAGATGTGCGGGAACCCGTGAGTAGTCGCCCGGCAGATGATTCTCGTCGTCGCTATCGCTATCGACTCTCTCGACGCTGGCAGCAGGGCAGCACCTTGGCGGTGGTCGGACTGAACCCATCCACCGCAGACCGGTTTCGCGAGGATGCCACCACGAGGCGGGTGACCGGGTTGGCGAAGCAGTTGGGTCACGGCGGTTTCGTTTTGGTCAATCTTTACGGCTTCCGCAGTACTGACCCGGCTGGGCTACTGGCCACACAAGACCCGGTGGGTCCGGGCAATGATGCCGCGATCCGCACGGCGGCACGGGAGGGGGATCAGATTCTGTTGGCCTGGGGAGCAGCCGGGGAGCGAGTGTCAGGTTTCGCTGATCGGGTCGCGCAGGTTCACCGAATGCTGGCGCCCTATCGCTGCTGGTCCCAAGGAGTCACGACAGCCGGCCATCCTCGCCACCCGCTCTACAACTCCGCCACAGTCCAGCGATACGTGTGGGAGTCATCCATCGGGGTGTAGCAGTCAGGGGGCTAGTGGTCAGTTCCTCATGTGGCCTAGTGACCACCGACTCTGGCTCGCCAGTAACTACTAGGCGACCCCGACGGGCCCTAGGCGGGTAAGCGCTCATGAGCCGAGGAGTGGGCGTCGAACCTCAAGACTTGCTCAAGAACGGCCATTTCTAGTGGCGTGGCTAGGGAGCAGCGACTCAAGGTGGATGGGCAGAGGAGAGTCGTATGGGGTACACGCGGAGTCTGAGAGTCAAGGTAGGGGCAGTCGGCGGCGCGGTCGCTGCTCTGCTGCTTACTCCACTAGCAACGGCAGGAGCCGTCGAAGCCGACAGCATCAACTGGGGTCTACCGGCGAGTGATGTGTCTAGTGCGGGTGGTTACGCGCCGAGTGTGGCTGCTGGTGCGGATGGCACGATGGCGATTGCGTGGTTGGCAGGTACGGGTATCGATGCTCAGAACGACACTCATATTCGGGTGGCGGTGAAGGCTGCCGGGGCGAGTGATTTCTCTGCGCCAGTGACGGTGTCGGCTGCGGGTGAGGAAGTGAATCATCCGCGGGTGGCGGTGAGTGCTGCTGGTGCGGTGACGGTGGCGTGGCAACGATATGCCTCGGGTAATACGCCGACCAGGATTGAGTATTCGACGCGGGGGGCTGGTGCGTCGAGTTTTTCTGCTCAGGGTGTTGTGGGGACGTGTGATCCGAACGCGGGGTTGCAGTGTGGTGTGCCGTTGCCGGCGTATGGACCGTCGGGGGATACCACGGTCGCGTGGAGCGAAAACGATGGTGGCGGAGTTGTCGATCGGGCGAAGGCGGCGACTCGGGTGGCCGGTGCGTCGAGTTTCGTAGCGGTTGGCGGGTCAGTCGGCGGCGAGATCGCGGACCCGGCTGCCCCAAGCGATATTGCGTATTTACCGGATAACTCGTTGGTGCTGTTGGTGGCGACATTTAACGTTGTGGGTTCCACGATGAAGGCGGTCACCCGGGCTGCTGGGGCGGAGAAGTTTGCTGCCCCGGAAACCGTTTCTGGGGCTGACATGGACTGGCCGGAGTTAGCGGTGAGTGACGATGGGGCTGTTGCTGTGGTCTGGACGCTGTCGAGTGCTCAGGCAGAGTGACGCTGTCGAGTGCTCAGGCAGAGTTAGGTAATCCGCAGCTGGTGCAGGTGGCCACCAAAGCAAAGGGAGCAGCGAACTTTGCGGCGGTGAAGGATATCGGGGTTGGTTATGCGCCGGTGGCTAGTTACGGGCCGGACGGTTCGTTGACGGTGGCGTCGATAAGTGGGACCCAGTTTTCGGGTTCCTCGACAGTGGTGGATGTGCGTACTCGCGCGACAGGAGCTGCTGACTTTGGTGCCGCAGCCCAGGTGTCGAGTGCGGGGGGTCAGATTCCGTGGCTGGATCTAGCAGCTGGTGAAGATGGCACGACCACGGCGGTGTGGCGACGCACCGCAAGTGGTGCCGCTACTGTGCAGGCGGCGACCCGACCAGCGAACTCGAAAACTTTCGCTGCACCGCAAGATCTGACCAGCACGGGTCAGGTAGGCAGTTGCTTCTTCGACAATGGCGGCATCGATTGGGACGGCATGTGCGGCCCCCACGTCGTGTTCTCGCCAACTAGCGTGCCATCAGTGGTGTGGGGGGCCCAACCCAGCAAACTGTTCTCCGGCCTGCCCATCACGGTCGGCAAGATTCAACTAGCGACTAAGGCAGTGCCCACGCCGGTCACGCCGCCAACCACGGCGCCGCCAATCACGGCGCCGACCCCGACAGCTGAGCCGATCGTGGCGCCCACGCCGACACCCGAGCCGATCGTGGCGCCGAAGGCGTCGCTCAAGGTCAAGGCAATGGGCAAGCAGAAGAAACTCAAGGTAGGCAAGACAACCAAGGTGGTGCGTAAGGTCACGACCAACGCCAATATCGCCAAGGTGCAGGTCAGGTGTTCCCAGCCCGGCAAGAAACTCAAGGGCAAGGCCAGCAAACGGCTGTGCGGCATCAAGGCCAACAAGAAGTGGGGCCGGGTGATGGTGAAGCCAGTGTGCAGCGCTGGGTTGAAATACACCGCCAAGATCACCGTCAAGGGCAGCGGCTACACCAAGAGAACGTGGCAGCGCACCTGGAAGGTGAAGCCGAAGCCGCGGGTGTCGTGCCGTTGACCGCCACTAGTTGAGTGACTATCGAGTGAGCTGCGCGCTGCGCGGAACTGGCTAGGAGAGCCAGCGGTATACCCGGCACCCGGGTTGTTGATCCCGCTGTCGGTTGCTGCCCGGCCCGCTCGGTGATTGGCTAGCAGCATGTCAGTTGTTCCGATGTTTCCGCTGGGATCAGCACTGCTGCCGCACGCGCCACTGCCACTGCGGATTTTTGAGGCGCGCTATCTGCAAATGTTGGGTCAACTTTTGGAGTCAGAGCAGCCAGAGTTCGGCGTGGTCCTGATCGAGCGGGGGAGTGAAGTCGGTGGTGGTGACCAGCGGTTTGAGGTCGGCACTATGGCTCGGATCATTGCCTGTGAAGCACTAGCGGATTGCATGGTGATCGTCGGGCTGGGAACGCGTCGAATTCGTATCCAGGAGTGGCTGCCGGATGACCCCTATCCGCGAGCTGAAGTGACTGACCTCGACGCGCTGACGTGGGACGAGGCGGATCGCCTAGCCCTGCAGGAGGTTGAGCAGGAAGTTCGGGCGGCGGCACAACTAGCGGCTGCCGAGTCAGGCGATGACATTCCCGCCGATTTTGAATTCTCCGAAGATCCAGTCACCGCCGCATGGCAGCTGGCAGCACTGGCACCACTTGGTGATTTGGACCGAGTGAAACTCTTGCAGGTCGCCACAACGTCGGAACTGCTGGAGCAGACCAAGGCAGGTACCGAGGACGCGGTGCAACTCATGCGATTACTGGGCGGTGACCCGGACTCGATTGACTGAGCACAGACTAATGCTCAGGTTTGGACTCGTCTCCCAGCGGAACTTCCGCACCGTCTTGGCCGCTCACGCCGTAGAAGTCAGTGTCCTTAGGGCTTTCTGCCACTTGCTCATCAGGGGGAATCTTCTTGATCTGGAAGCCCAACAGCGCGTAGGTGAACGACAGGATCGGGTTGATTAAGTTGAAGAAACACCACGGGAAGTAGGCAATCGTCTCCACACCCAACACACCCGCCGCATAGGCGCCGCAACTATTCCACGGAATCAGGGGTGAGGTGACGGTAGCAGTGTCCTCAATCTGTCGGGACAACGATTGCGGTGCGATGCCACGCTGACGAAAGTCGTACTTATATACGTTGCCGGTGAGCACGATGGCTAAGTACTGGTCGGCCGCCAAGACGTTGATACCGATGGCCGTGGTGCCGGTGGCGACCATGGCGCCCCGGTCGGTCTTCGCGCGCTTCTTCAGCGGCTCAATCAGACGACCGAGGAATCCGGTGATATTCATAATGCCGCCGAAGGCCAGCGCCACCATGATCAGCCAGATCGTGTTGAGCATGCTTTCCATGCCACCGCCGGACAGCAAATCGTTCAACGCTGGGAATTCGGTCTCGACCGTGTAGCCGATCGCCATCGCGTCCCAGACGCCTTCGATGAGGTTCAGCGTGTTACCGACGGGCTCTGCCTCGGCATCCAATCGGGAGGACTGCGCAAACTCGATGACACGATCGGTCTGGAAGATGATCGCGATAATGCCGCCGAGCAAGGCCCCGGTGATAATGGCAAGCGTCGGCGGCGTGCGTTTGACCGCCAACCAGATCACCGCTGCCAGTGGTATGAGGGTGATGATGCCGGTGGTGTAGTACTTCTCGATGGCCTCGACGGCCGTATCCACCGGAATGTCGCCGCGGGCGTCCTGTCTCAATCCGAAGAATGCGAACAGCCCAAGCGCGATCAGGATGGCGGGAATCGTGGTGACCATCATCGAGCGGATATGCGTATACAGGTCGGTACCGGATATCGCGGGAGCCAAGTTTGTGGTCTCGGACAGCGGTGACATCTTGTCGCCGAAATAGGCACCGGAGATCACGGCACCAGCAGCAGCCGCAGAGTTGATCCCGAGTGCCTCAGAGATAGCGATCAGCGCGACACCGATAGTTCCCATCACGGTCCATGCGCTGCCGATGCCCAGAGCGATCAGGCCGCAGATGATAGCTGCGGTGAGATAGAACCAGTTCGGATTGAGCACCTGGATTCCCCAGGAAGTCATGGTCGCGATCGTTCCAGACATATTCCAGGTGCCGATCAACGCACCTACCGCAAACAGGATGAAGATCGCCCCCATAGCGGTGGCAATACTGTCTACTGCCGCTTTGCTCATGCGGGTAATCGAGTGACTGTTCTTGTAGCCCATCAATCCGGCGACGATGGCGGACAAGAACAGCGAGACCTGCACCGGCCCGCCGATAGCGTTGTCACCGTAGATGACGATGGCAAAGGCCAGCGAGATCATCAGGAAGATCACGGGCACCAGCGCATCGAACAGGCTCGGCTTCTTAGGCGCGGGTTGCGCGTCGCTGGGGACAACCATGCTGACTCCGATGACCACGGGTGGGGCAATTTCGCACGCTAGTGCAGTGACACCGAGTTGTCACCTCGACAACTAGCTCAGATCAGCTCCGGAGCAAACTTGGTACCTCGCGGGCGACGGCGCTTCCGGTCAGGAACGACAGAATCGGCTCCTCAATATCCACCGCGGGCGGATGCATACCTGGTGGGACCGATCCGGTAGTGAGTGCGACAGTGGCTGCATTGACTAGCGCCAAGATCGGATCGAGGTAGCGCATCCGCGTGGGTTCCGTGAGCACGAAGTTCAGTGGCACTTTGCCATGGAGAACCCGATCTGCTGGCACTGCTGGGCCAAACTCATCGGCCACCCCCATGTTCGTTAACAGCGCTGAACTGTCGAGGAGGTCCGGTGCCCACTGGCCCAGAGCGCTCGTTTCGCCGGTGGCAGTCACGATGCACCAGGCTGCGGTTATAGAAGAACGGACAGCGTCGGTATTTGCCAGATCGACGGTTTGCCAGCCCTCGGCTGATAGTGCGGCGCCCGAGTGGTCAATGACGGCAACCTGTGCACCAGCTGATTGACAGCGGCGGGCAATTCCTGAGCCAACTTTGCCACCGCCAAAGACGACTAGTCGCCGCCCGGCGACGTCGGGATAGCCGAAGCGACTGAGCGCTCGCACAAAACCATCGCTGGTGCCCAGTTCGGTTTCGATGCGCTTAACTCGACCGGCATCCGCGAGCACCACCGGTGCCGAACTCTCGCGGTAATAGGCGGCGCCCGATTTCGTGAGTTCAACATAGCCGCAGCGGCTGGGCGACCTGCGAAAAACTCCGGCGCAGTCCGTCACCACGTCGAAGATTCGTTGGCTCGCGGTTGTGGGATCCACGACAGGAACGCCAGCGGCCTGTAGCACTGCAATCGCCTCACGGTCGCGGGGGAGTTCCGGGGAGACTCCGACAGTGAGTTTGGCGCCAGCGGAAAGGAGGATGTGGTGAGCGGCCACCGTGTTGTGGAACACCGGAGTTGCCGACAGCACCGAGACGCCAGCAAGTGGTTGGGTTGTCGTCCATTCCGCCAGTTGACCAGTGAGAGCGGGTCGCTCCGACGGCGGATAGCGATGTAGCGCGTCAAGGAGAGGAGCCGACATGGTGTGACCCTAGCGATCTGAACTCACAGCTTAGGCGTGCAGGGGCCCTGGCCGAGCAGTGCCAGGCCAGCGAGATCACCGGTGCCGAGTGGTCGCCCGCCCAGGGCCTCGCTTGTCATTACCTGCTCGGCATCGTCGACATGGCCAAGGCCGATAACGTGACCGAACTCGTGCAGGAGTACTTCTTTGAGTAGACCAGCGGTGGTGGGTTGGCTGAAGTACTCCCGATTGAGGGTGATCTCACCGGTCACGTAACTGGCGGGGGCTTTCTTGGTCGTGACCTGCAGGCTGCCACCCAAGCCGACAGCACTGCCTTGGAACTGTGGAACAAGTGCAGATTCTGTCCAAGTCACCAGGATCGGCGCCCACTTGTTGCCGTATCGCTCTGGCTGTACCGGATCCCGACCGCTGCTGTAGGTTTCATCAGTCTCACCCGCCACGGTGATATCTAGTCCGGTGGCCTGGCGAATCTGTTCGACGGTTTGCTCCACCGCCTCATAGGAACCCGGCGGACCACCTCGCGGATTCACCACTACCTCCAGTCGGCGGCAGGGTGAGTAGGTGACCGGTTCACCACCAACTTCGGTAAGAAAGTCGAACTGTCCGGGGACGGCCGGTGGCTGGACCGCTGGCAGAATCCTGGTGGCTTGGGCATCCGCGCCCGGTGGGGGGAAGTCAGCTTTCGTTAGTTGAACCGCAGTGTTTTGTTCCAGTGACTGGTTGATCTCATCGCCACCCACGTAGGCGACTGGCCCCTCGTCGACTAGCGGCCGCCCCGAGTCCAAGAGCCACACGACGAAGACGATCAGCAACAAGATACCGACGATGGCCAGTATCCATCTGGCGAGGCTGAGGCCACCGCGTTGCTGGCGCTTGCTATCGCCGCGCCACGACTGCTCACCGTCTTGTACTCGCTGATGCCCGGCGCTAATTCGCGCGTAGCGGTCCGCTCGTTCTTCAGCACTACTCTCGCTGTGGGCGGCCGAACGCACCCAGTCCTCATCGAAAGCAGGCAGTTCCTCGTCGAACTCGTCTCGGGGTGACTTGTCTGACATCGCCACCCTTTCGTCGCTCACGTTTTTCGTGTGGACTGGCCAATACGCCGTGGCATCAGTTTAGGTGGATAGCCGTGAGCGCACCCGATTTCACTCTGAAGCCGGTCGCTGGCTGCCGACATCAGGCTATTACTGGGTGAGAAGCGTCACCGCGGCGGCGATGGGGTCGTTCCCGGAGACCAACTCAAGTGTGCTGCGGCGCAGCGTTGGCCGATCCAACAGCGCCATTAGCACCGCCGCGACGTCCGCCCGTGGCACGCTGCTGCGGGGGACTTGTTGTGCCAGCGCCACGTGTCCGGTGGCTGGTTCGTCGGTCAACCGGCCTGGCCGCAAAATCACATAGTCCAAATCGGTGTCGCGCAGGAACTGTTCGGCGGCCGCCTTGGCCCGTAGGTAATGGGAAAACACGTCGTCGTCCTGCGGTGGCTGATCTGTGCCCATGGAACTGATCTGCAGAAAACGGGACACCCCTGCTGCTTGCGCCGCCGCAGTGGAAAGGTCAGCCGCACCCTGATCTACCGTGTACTTACGCTCGATTCCGGAACCGGGCCCGGCGCCGGCAGCGAAAACCACTGCGTCGGAACCAGCGAGCGCAGTCGCGGCCTCCGGTAATGTCGTCGCTTCCAGATCCAGGACTAGCGGCTCCGCCCCGAGATCGCGCAGCTCCTCGGACTGTGCCGGGTTGCGGATAATGCCGACCACCTCATCTCCGCGAGACACCAGCAATCGGGTAAGGAGTTGGGCGATCTGGCCGTGACCGCCGACAATAGTTACGCGCATGATCTGATTCTGCCCGGTGTGCTAGCCGATCGCTTGACTGCGGAAGCAACCCAGCGTGTACGGGTAGGTCAACGTGGCGTGATAGTGATATCCGAGAGAGCCGTGGTCGTGGCCATGGCATTCATCTAGATCGCTGTTGGTCATTTGCACCCCACCGCTGCCGTAGTAGCCGTACAGCGGATACCCGTCGAGGGCGTAACCAACGATGCCGGAGTGGCCGTCACCTAGTCGCGCAGTGTCCTTCTCCAGTTGCTCGGAGACGAAGTGGTAGTGGTACTCGTCTCGGGCCGGATGGCCACCGTAGACGTCGACGATTTCATGAGCCACCGCGTCATCACCACGAGCATCAACGGCGTTGTAGATCACCACACCGTTGGTACCAATCGCGATCGCACCCATCGGTAGGCAGCCAGGATTCGCTGCTGGCGTGGGATAACGGGGGATCGTGTAGGAGAACGACTGTGCCGCGGGGACCCCGGGGTTGCGATCGATGGCGGTGAGCAGCGGGTACTGCGTCATTGGCCAGTCCCCGATCTGACCACTGGTGGGCAGACCAGTGCTGGTGATGGTGCGATTGCTGCTAGTCACCGACTCGTTGTAACTGCCCGTCATCGGTGACCCGGCTGGCAGCCACGGCTTACTGGTGAGGTCCCAAGTGTTGTTGGTGAAATCGATCCAAGTAATGGCTGAGGTGTCGCTTCCTGGTGCTGCAGGGTTGCCAGCTTGGCAGGCGTACATCTTGTCCACCGCCGGAGTCGACGTGGTGAGTTTGTCATCGCCGAGGGGGAGTTGTTCGCAGTCGGCACCGTTGCACAACGATGAAGTGATGAAGTACTCCGACAACGGATTGTTGCTGTCGGAGCCGCCACCAGAACTGCCCCCGGAGCCACTGTTGGGCTCCGCAGCGCTGCTGTGAGTGGTGAATGAGATTTTCTTGGCGTTGCCTGATCCGATCGAATTCTTGGCACGTACCTTGACCACGTATCGACTGTCGGCGGCCAGTTTCTGCCAGGTCTTGGCGAACCAACCGCTGTTCCCGGTCTTCAGTTTCCCAGGTTTAACGGACTTCCACGAACCCCAAGCGCCGTCCTTCTTGATCCGGTGTTGGTAGCGCTTGATCTTGTCATCGCCGCTGTCACTCGGGGCCTTCCACTTCGCCTTCGCTGTGCTGGTGGTGATTTTCTTGCTGGGGACTTTGAGTTTGCGGACTTTGCTTGGGGCGCCGGCCGCGGCGGCGGTCACGGTTGCGGTGGCGTCGTGGCTTGGCGCGGTGGCAGAAGTGGTGTCGGAAGTGTGAGCCGATGCCGGGGTTATGGCTAGTGCACCTGACAGTGCCGCTATGGTTCCGGCCGCAACAGCAGTTGTGGCGATGCTCATGATGTCTCTCCTCGGGTTGGTGTGGCTACGAGAGCAACTGCGCGCCAAGGTGACTCCAGGCTACGGGCGGAATGCGACTTGAGGTGGTGCCCAGGATCAGTTCCCCCGAGTGGGGCAAGTTGCCCCGGAATGCTGCCACCGCTGTGTCTGCTCATGCGAGCACCTTGCCAAGTGCATGCAAGAGTCCGGTGGCAGAACGGTAGGGAAAAGGTAAGCGGGGCTCCCACCTCATCGGTAGGAGCCCCGCTGTGGCACGTGGAGTGTTTACCAGTTGGATAGCACGCGCTCTTGCTTGTCCTTGAAACTGCCGACCAGGATGATGATGAAGTCGATTAGTACCCAGATGCCGAGTCCGCCAAGAGTGACGATCATCAAGATGCCGGTGCCGATTTTGCCGACGTAGAACCGGTGGACGCCGAAGAATCCCAAGAACCAGCACAGCAGCGCTGCGGCTAGTCGACTCTTGGCGCTGGCGGGACGGCCCATGGCGTCAACTGCGGGCTTGCCGTCGGGCAACCGGGGAATCGGTGCGGGCGCCGGGGCGCTCGGGTCTGGGGTGCCAGTACCAGCTGCTGGTGGCGGTGGCGCAGGTTGACTCGGTGCCGGAGTCGGCGGCGGCGGGGGCGGTGTTGTGGGCGGCTGCTGTTCGCCTTCCGGCTGCTGAGATGGATCAGTGTTTGACATGAATGCCTCCGAGGTTTGCAACGGGTCTGAACCGCCGTTGTCGTGAGACTACTGGTTTCGCAGCCTAGGTTGTGTCATCTGGCGGTGAAGGTGTTGGGGATTCAACAGGGAGTACAAACTGAGTGTCGCGAGCGATGTCCAGATCGGTAGCTATGTCTACGTCGGTGGGTTCGGGCTCAGCGACCCCTAGCAACCGCGCCATGAGACCGGATCCGATGCTGTACACGGTGACAGTGCCCGCAATGATCAGGAACGTGACCGGCAGCAGAACTTCAGCATCCGGCGTACTGGAATCGTTCGACGCGTCTCTGAGTGAGGCGCTGAAACCCGCTGCAGTCGCCGCCGCCACAATGCCGCGTGGCGCTATTGAACCCATGAAGAGTCGCTCTTTGAGCGACAGTGTGCTGCCCCAAGTCAACAGCAACACGACGGCGGGGCGGATCACCAGGACAATGGCCAGCAAGATGACTAGGCACGGCAGGATCAGGGCAGTAAGCGAGGCTGGTGTCACCAAAGCCGAGATGGCGACAAACAACGTAGCGATGCTGAGCGTGACGACGACGTCGAAGAATGGCGTGATCCGCTCCAGATCCTGAGTTCGTAGTCGACTTATCAGTAGCGGCGCGGCCAGACCCATGAGCACGGCGGCTAGCAGACCGGAGTCATCGACGAAGGCGTCAGATAGTCCGGTGGCCAGAACTACTGATCCCAGCAGGCTGATGGTGCCGAGTTTGGAGTCGGCGCCAGCCAGCCGCAACGTCACCCACATGAGCAGCAAACCGATAACAGCGCCGCCGATTCCCACCGCAATACTGGTGCCGAAATTCCCTGCAATCTTCATCGGTGTCGGCTCATCAGCTGCGGTGACCAGTTGGAAGACCATGACCGCGATGAGTGCACCGATCGGATCGATCAGGGTTCCCTCCCACATCAGAATGTGCCGTACTCGTCGCGCTGGCCGGATGTACGCCAGCAGTGGCCCCACCACCGTGGGTCCAGACACGATCAGAATCGCTCCCAACAACAGAGCCATGGCTGCCGAGACGTCTAGCAGCAGCAGCACCACCACCGTCGTGCCGAACCAGGTCAACAACGCGCCGAGGCTCACTAGCCGCCGAATCAAGCCGCGATCCCGTCCTTGGATGGGGGAGGCGAACAGCTCGAGACCGCCATGAAACAAGATCAGGCCAACGGCGATGTTGACCAGCGAGAAGAACGAGTCGCCTAACATGGTTGTTGGGTTGAGTCGAGGGAAGACCGCGCCAGCTACGAACCCGGCTGGGAGCAACAGCAGGAGTACCGGGACTCGAAGGCGTGGCGCCAGCAACAGACAGACCATAGCGATACCGACGGTGAGAGATATCCCGATGAGGATGTCCTCAGTGGTGGTGGAGGTCATTAGGGCGATGCTAGTTCACCGGGACAGCGCACCGGCCACTGAATACGCAATATGGGCGTCACCGGTGCGGCGTTGCTGTTGCCGTCCGGTCCGTGACTTGGCTTTGTCATTGGCACCGGGAGGCTAAAGTCGCGATATTAGCCGACCGATACACCCGTCATGAGTATATCGGCGCGCATTGGCGCATTGGTGGGATCAGCTGCTTTGGCGGCGGCCTCGTTTGGGGTAGTCGGAACGGCGCAAGCTGCCGACTCTGCTGCAGCGGCGAGCAGCCAGCAGGTCGCGGTTGAGAAGGCCGATAAGGGCAAGAAGGCTGGCAAGTCCGGCAAGGTAGATAAGGACGCGTTGCGGGAAGCCCGTGACGCCTTCAAGGACGCCAAGAAGGAGGCCCGCAAGGCCTACAAGGCAGCCAAGAAGGAAGCCCAAGCTGAGCGTAAGGTTGCAGTCCAGGCTGCGACCAGCGACGAAGAGGTGGAAGCGGCGCAGCAGGCGTATCGCGAAACCGTCCAAGGGTTGAAGCAGATCCGTAAGGATGCAAAGAGGACGGCCAAGCAGGCCTTTGAGGACGCCAAGCGGGCGGCCAAGGGTGAGTCAGGCGATTCCGAGGACGATGATTCCGATGAGGAAGAGCCCGAGGACGACGAATCTGATGATTCCGACGATGAAGAGTCTGACGAGGAAGAGGTCGACGAGCAGAGCTAGTCGCTCCCGATTCTCCTAACAACGTGTGAGGGGCGCTGCAGGTGACTGCGGCGCCCCTCTTCGTTGTGCGAGTTCCTAGGTGGCGGTGCTGGTGGCATCTCCATCGGACTTCGCTGTCGGGGTCGTTTGACTGGCTGGTGGCGGAATGATGTCTCCGTCGACTTGCTGGAGCCCCACCTCATTGCGCACGTCCTCGAGGTCCCGGTGCACGGCACCCCAGAAGTCAAAGTCTTGGTGGGAAAACAGATTCTTGGTCATCCCTAGCCCCTTGCGAATATTCGCCACCATCGCTTCTGGATCCATTTGACCGGTTTGCGCCGAGATGCCTTCCCGCTCATCGATCTTCAGCGAGACATCATCCTGCAACAACGTCATGACTTCCACCAGCATCTGCGAACCTTCGCCGCCGGGAACCATGCCAGTTTCCACGCCAGCCACATTGATCTCACCCGTTGCGTCGGTGTTGCAGCCGGACAGAATGTGCAGGCAGTCGTGGCGAGTAATCGTCTCTCCCAGTGAATCCTTCTGACCGGGAAAAGCGAAACCACGATCGACGTAGAAGCGGTAGAAGGTATTACCCAGGGTTCCCGCCGGTAGTTCTGCCAGTTGTTCGTAGCGCTCGGTGGCGGTCTTATCGCCGAAGTGCAGTCGAAGTTCTCTCGCAGTCTCGTGTAGTTCCGCCCACTTGCTGGAGGTCCCCAAGAAGATCGGGGTTTCGCGGCGGGCCAGGTCGTAGACGAAGCGTTTGTACCGTTCATCAGCCAACCGATCCAAGTCAGTGACAATCGCTGGTTTGACGCCAAGACTGGCGGCGAACTGATCGACTAGTTGGACTTCGGCTGGTGTCAGATCCTCATCGGCAAACGGGACCAAGGACATCAGATCGATCAGCCAACTGATCGGGTCCTCGACTCCGAGTTCGTCCGCGAGTTCCGCTGGCGTGATGGGTCCGTAGTCAACATCACCCGGCGTGAGCCCGAACAACTGCACCGCAGCTGATTCGATCATCCGTCGGGTGGGGTCTTTGGGCTCGCGCGTTCCATTCATGGTGGCAATGGTGCCCATCGCCTGCAGCGTTGCCCGCTGGGCAGCCGGTGACATTTCGCCATACGGATTCGTCATAGTTCGAGCCTAACGAGTGGTCAGCCAATATCGACCCGGACAACCGTGATCGAGTCGGGGCCACGATGGACCACTATCCGGTACTGACTACAGTGGACGATGATTTCGCGGTCGAAGGGAAAGGTATGTGGCAGCGATATGTTGCAGTCGGTGATTCCTTCACCGAAGGCGTCGGTGATGAAGCGCGCGATGGAAGGCTCCGTGGCTGGGCGGATCGGTTTGCCGCCGGACTGGCGGAGAATGATCATGAACTCGACTATGCGAACCTTGCCGTTCGGGGCCGGCGGATTAGGTCCATTCTGATCGAGCAAGTACCCGAGGCCTTGGCGCTGCAACCGGATCTCATCAGCGTGGTCGGCGGGGTCAACGATGTATTGCGGCCCTCGTGGTCGCTATTGGCCACCGCGGATGCGCTGGAGGGCGGAGTGGGCCGTGCTCGCGCGCAAGGCTGCGACGTTTTGATGATTACCTTTGGCCAGCCCATCCGCCGCTCGCGATTGTTGGGGGTCGTTCAGGAGCGAATGGCGGAGTTCCGCGACGAAATCCTACGCGTCGGTAACGCATATGACTGCTACGTGCTCGACTTGTGGCACAGCGACACTTTCGACGACCCGCGGTTGTGGTCCGACGATCGACTTCATCTCAACGCTGCTGGTCATCAACGAGTTGCCTGGGCGGCGCTGGAAGCGGTGGGCGTGGCAGCGCCGAACTGGCGGCAGCCGTTGCCGGCGAGCACTGACCCTAGGCTGCTAGCGCGTCTAGCCGGTGATGTGCAATGGACCGCCCAACATTTCGCACCGTGGCTGGGTAGGCGGTTGCTGGGTAGAAGTTCTGGTGACGGCGTAACCGCCAAGCGACCGGAGCCGGTGCCGGTGACTGGTTAGTCGGCACGCTCAACTGCCGTAGTCCAGTTGTCGCGCGCACGCCTGAGCCAGCTCGGGGCTCACCAGTCGCGACACCAACTGCAGGCCCAAATCGAGGCCGCAGGAGAGTCCACCGGCGGTGATGACGTCGCCGTCATCGACTAGGCGTGCGCCCGGTTCTGACGCGGGCTGAGGATTCTGACCGCTGCCTGCCAGTCGCCGGTGAAGTTCGGGAATGTCCTCCCAATGAGTAGTCCACGCCCGGTCGGCAAGAAGCCCTACCTGCGCGAGTAGGAAGGCGCCGGTGCAGATGCTGGTGGTGATCTCAGCGGTATCGGCTAGTTGTGCAACTGTCGTAGTGATCTGCGGGTCGGCGCAAACGCGATCAATAGCGATCGCGCCAGGAATCACTACGGCTGCGGCGTCGGTAACCTGATCGGCACGACCATGTGGCTGCAACCCAACACCGCCATAGGCAGTCACCGGCCCCCCATCGGGGCTGACGGTAAGCACTCGAAACGGCGGCTGCCCACCGTCCCGCTCTGCGAGACGGTTGGCGGTCAGCAAGACCTCGTAGGGTCCGCCGAAGTCGAGTAAGTCCATGTCCTCGAACATCAGCAGGGCGACCAAGTGGGGTTCGTTGGTTGGGGTGGTCATGGTGTAGATCATGTCGCATGTCGAGTTACGGGCTGGCGGCTGCGACCTGTCGGTGCTGTTGCTGTCGGTCGGTCCGATTACGGCAGTAGCGGGTCGAGTCGCTGCAAGGCGTCGGTGCACCATCGAATCCACGCCTGCTCGTAGGCTAGGCCCGCACGCAACCCCAGCAGTCGACCCACGGTCGCCGGATCATCGTTGGGGACATCGCGATAGATCGTGTCCGCTATCCGCTGGTATAGCCGCAGTCGATCGCGGTGACCGGCTAACCGTTCGGCGATCTGCTCCCGCACCGCCATTGCGTCGACATCCGCCAAGCTGTAAAGCTTCACCAATAGGTCATCCTTGATTGGCGGCGGTGTTTGCGATTGCTGTGACCACTCCATCAGGTGCGCCCGGCCGGTGGCGGTGATGGAGTAGCGCCGCTTGTTCGGACGCCCCTGTTGGACGACGAGTTCGTCAGACACCCAGTCGTTTTCCCGCAGTCGCTTCAACTCTCGGTAGATCTGCTGGTGATCGGCCCGCCAGAAGAACCCAATGGAGGTGTCAAAGGACTTGGCCAACTCGTAGCCGGTGAGTGGCTCCTCGGCCAGACACACCAGGATTGCCTCCGCTAGCGCCATCTCACCTCGTCCCTTTCTGTTCGAGCATGTCGGGGTGCAGACCCGCCGGGTAGCCCCTACGCTGACCACTATGCAACAAGTTGCATAATAGTCGAACTGGACTGGAGTTCAGTTTGGGATGGATTACCTGTGGAGGGGACTATGTCATCGCTTAAGGACAAGACCGTGCTGATCTCGGGTGCAACCCGGGGCATCGGCCTCGCGATCGCGCTGCGGGCTGCCGCCGATGGCGCCAACCTCGTGATCACCGGCAAGACCGTCGATCCCGACCCCCGCCTGCCGGGCACCTTGGCTTCCGCCGCGGCCGAGGTAGAGCAGGCCGGTGGCCAGGCGCTCACCGTGCAAACCGACATCCGCAGTGAAGAGCAGGTGCAGGCAGCCGTGGCCGCAGCGGTGGAACGGTTCGGCGGCATCGATGTCCTAGTCAATAACGCCAGCGCCATCAGCCTCACCCCTACCGAGGCGACCACCATGAAACGCTATGACTTGATGCAGCAGGTGAATGCTCGCGGCACTTTCCTCATGTCGAAAGAATGTGCACCGCACCTGCGTGAGTCCAGCAACCCCCACATTCTGACTCTCTCGCCGCCGCTAGACATCGATCCGAAATGGTTCAAGAACCATGTCGCCTACACGATGGCCAAAATGGGGATGAGTATGTGCACCCTGGGGATGGCTGCGGAATTTGCTGAGGCAGGTATCGCGGTGAACTCGCTGTGGCCGTTGACCACCATTGATACGGCTGCGGTGCGCAACCTACTAGGTGGCGAAGCGATGGCTGAACGTAGTCGGACCCCGCAGATCATGGCCGATGCTGCGCATGCGGTGGTGACCAAGCCCTCGCGGGAGTGCACCGGAAACTTCTTTATCGATGAGTTGATGTTGCGCGATGAGGGTGTGACGGACTTCGCGGGCTATGCAGCGGTTCCTGGTGATACGCAGCCGCCGTTCATGGACTTCTTCGTACCGGCCCACCTGTTGGAGCGGGAACACTCCGACGTGGTGGACGTCTTTAGTGCCCAAGGCTGACCCACCGGTTCCGTCAAGACACTAGGCTCAGGCTGCAAGACTAGAGCCGGGTGCTGACCGCACCCACACTCGGCAATGACCCGATAGGTGGGCGGATGGTTGAAGGTTGGCTGGATGTCGGCCAGGGAGACCCCTGGTGGCTGCTGATCGCCTACTTCGCGGGAATGCTGGCCCGCACCGTGGGGTTGCCACCACTAGTCGGCTATTTGGGAACCGGCTTCCTGCTTAACGCCCTCGGCGCTGAGTATGGGCAGTTGCTGGATCAGATTGCTGATCTCGGGGTGACGCTGCTGCTGTTCACCATCGGACTGAAAATCGATCTGCGCTCGCTGCTGCGGTTTGAAGTCATTGGTGCTGGTGCGCTGCATATGTTGGGGATCGTGGCCGGCTTTGGCGCCATCTTTCTTGGTCTCGCGGCGTTGAACGTCGGAGCTTTTGTTGGCCTGAGCCAAACTGATGCGATTCTGATTGCCTTCGCATTTTCCTTCTCCAGCACGGTGTTTGCGATCAAGGTTTTGGAAGAGCAAGGGGCGATTACCAGCAGAAACGGCCGAGTGGCCATCGGCATCTTGGTACTGCAAGACATCATCGCCGTGGTGTACCTCAGCGCCGCCCAAGGCAAGGCTCCCAGCATCTGGGCGATCTTGTTGTTGCTGCTGATCCCGATCCGGCCCGGGTTGCGTTGGCTGATGAGGCGCAGCGGCCATGGCGAACTACTGCTGTTGTTCGGTATCACGATGGCTTTGATCGGAGCCGGACTCTTTGTCCTGGTCGGGATCAAAGGAGATCTGGGTGCGCTGGTGTTGGGCATGCTGCTCGCCGGTGGCGGTAAAGCCGATGAATTGAATAAAACCATGATGGGCGTCAAAGACCTGTTCCTGGTGGGTTTCTTCTTGGAGATCGGACTGGATGTCCTGCCGACAGTCAACGGACTAGTGGCGGCGGCGATCCTGATGTTGCTGCTGCCGTTGAAGACGCTGTGGTATCTGCGGCTACTCACGTGGAGCAAGTTGCGGGCCCGTACGGCCTGGCAGGCCAGTTTGGATTTGACCAGCTACAGCGAGTTTGGCCTGATCGTGACTGCGGTCGCAGTCGAGGCCGGTGATCTAGGCGACGACTGGTTGGCCGTCGTTGCGGTGGCGGTTGCGGTGTCCTTCGCGGTGTCGGCGCCGATCGCCGAACGTGGCGACCATTTGTTCGCCAAGTACTGCGGCGGGCTGCGGCGCTGGGAACGGAAGGCTCGACTGCCGGGTGACGAAGACCTGCACTTGTATGCGGTGCAGGTCGTGGTCTTTGGCATGGGGCGAATGGGGACTCGCGCGTATGAGGCGGTGGCGGCTGACTTTGGCGGTCGGGTGCTCGGCGTTGACGTGGACGAAGACATTGTGATGGCCCACAGTGCTGAAGGTCATCGAGTGGTGCTGGGTGACGCGACCGACCCCGACTTTTGGAGTCGTTCGGTGGGATTGGTGGATGGCTTGCAGTGGGTGTTGCTCACGGCCTCTTCGCAAGAGGCCAACGTGGCTGCGGTAAAGAGGTTGCGCGACCGCGGCTACAGCGGGCGGATCGCAGCCACCTCGTTGTATCCCGATGATGCCGATCAGTTACGTGACATCGGAGTGGACTTCGCTTTCGACGTCTACGCCGAAGCGGGCTCAGGTTTCGCTGGTGATCTGCGCAGCAAGATCCAAGACGAGGCCGGGGAGAATACCGAGGACAAGCCCGACAGTTAGCGATCAGCGGTCTCCACTGACTTCGGCCGCTAGTCGCGGCTAATCGCGGCTGCTAAATGCAGGTACTAGGTGCGGCTGCTCGCGTACAACCGTCGCACTCCGCGGCGATCATCGCGCCAGGGTGGTTGCCCCGACCAGCCACAAGTCCATTTGGCCGGGCCTTGCACCATCACGGACTGCACCCGTTGACAGTTACCTCGCTCGTGACCCAGGCCGAGAGCATGTCCGAGGTCGTGAATCACCACAAGTTCGCGCTGCTGCGGCGTGAGCGTCTGCAATGCGGTGTGGTTCAGGTAGATGCTGGTTCGGTTGCCCCGATAGGTCCGCGTCGGGCTGCCCAGACACCGTGGCGGGCGCGCGTCCGGTCGTCCGATCCACGCCCACACGTCTAGCAAGCTTTCGGTGCGGCGGATAACGACACGAGCAACTCCCGGGCGGGTCGGTGCTCGGCGGGTAAACCTGATGGGTAGTCGGGCGGCACGATTCCAGGCGCGGGCAGCAGCATGCACTACTGATTGGTATTCGCCGAGTTGCTCGGCCCGATAGTGCACAACCGGGGATCGGCCAGCGAACTTACAGCCCAGGAACTCATACGCCGCGGTGGGGGAGGGCTCACCGATCAGCCGCATTCCTGCCAGCACCACAGCTGCCGCGAGCAGTACTACTAACCGTCGCCAGGCCACCAGCGCCATCGTGTCCCTCCTCGGTGTGAACGAAGACGACGCTAGGTCGGGGCTAGCGGTCGCGGGTAGGGCGTCGATCACCCAGGGGACAGGGGTGGTTTCGGTGAGGTTGTGGAACGCTTAAGGCTGGTCTGCTGGTCTCTTCCCGGCGCATGACCTGCGTTCGGGCTGGGTGACCGGTCTTGGCTTGTGGCGCTACTCGGCGTATCGCTGAGCGGTGGAGCCACGGCCAAGCTGGTTGGCGTACTCGGTGACCTCGTCGACCCGACTCCAGATCAGTTCCCGGACCCGTTCGTTGTTCATCTCGGCAAGGTGTCCTACCTTGCCGTCGATGTGGCCAGCCAATGGGTATTCCGGAAAGGTATGCAGGTGTCGCTTGAACTCGTCTTCTGTGCTGATCAGGTGATTGCTGACCCCTGGCACATTGATGTGGGCGTGGTAGTAGGGCGAGATCACTACTTCGCGCACGCTGTAAATGTTGGTGACTCGATCGGCGATGTCGGGAACTTCGTCATGTAGTTCCCGCAGGAACTGCGAACCTGCGGCCATGTCGGTGATGGCTGGGGCGAGATCACGCCCGGTGCGGCGCACCAAACTGGCGACCGCGCCAGCGCTGCGGGAACCGTGCCACGGAACGCCCACGGTAATGACATGGAGTACCTGGCTGGGATGGTCCAGTGCGTAGCGCAGGCATGCCAGACCACCTTGTGAGTGACCCACCATGACAACGGGGGAGTCGGGTGGTCGGCCCTGCTGCATCAAGTTCTTGCGAATATCTGCCGCGATGTGTTCCTGGGAACGATGCAGTGGAATGGTGACACCGAAGTTCGCCAGCGTGATGAGGAACGCGCTGGGGTGCCGCTGCAGCACCCGGTTCATCATCAGGTGAGCAGCCAGTCCTTTGATCGCGGTGCCCGCGACAAATGGCACAGCCAGCGGCATAGGTGCTCCTCGTCCAGCAATAGCCCCATAGTGATTGGCAAGTCGCACAAAGTCATGAAGATTTGGCCATTTAGACGGAGTTGCGACCAAATTCTGGCGAGTTCGGGTCACACCAGCCTCGCGCGCGCATGATCACGGCGGGAGGTAGCGATCTATCCACGGAATCCGTATCCGAAGGATGAGCCGGTAGCGACACGCTAGTTCGATACTGGCGGGATCATGCGCGTGGTTTGCGTGGCATGGCAGCTGCGGAGCCGCCATGATCGGATAGTTGCGTGCGCAACTGCTGCGATGTGTGGTTGGAGGTGTCGTGTCTAATCCTTCGGGCGCCATAACGGACAACGACCCTGGGCGCATGCTGATCAAGCTAATTGTGCTCGCGATTCCGATCGGACTGCTGGCCGGCATCGGATCGGCCCTGTACAACATCGTTCAGCATGAACTGCAGCATTGGCTGTGGCATACCCTGCCGGAGTTCCTCGGGCAGGAGCAAGAACCGTGGTGGCTGGTCGTGGGGCTGCTTCTCGTTGGCGCAGGGCTCGTTGCCCTAGCCTTGCAGTTGCCGGGCAACGGCGGTGATGGGCCACTGAAAGGCTTTCACCTGACTATTGGGCCGCGGGAGGTTGCCTCGGTCTTGCTTGCTGCGCTTGCCAGTCTGTCCTTTGGTGCGGTGTTGGGACCAGAAGCGCCACTGCTGGCCCTCGGCACCGCGATCGCTATTGCCATCAGCCGCGGCGGACAGTTGGGCCCGGTGCAGGTGTTGGCACTGGCCGGCGCCGGTGCCGCGTTGGGGTCCATCCTGGGCAACCCGCTGGTGTCGGGAGTGCTCCTTCTCGAACTTCTGCTGCTTTCTGGCAAAGTGACTAGTCCTGAGACGGGTATCTTTCTGCTGTCCCCGCTGATTGTGGCGTTGACCACCGGCTACCTGCTGCAAGTCGGCATTGAGGACTGGAGCGGGGTGCCAGACCTGAACCTGGCGGTCCCCGGACTACCGGAATACACCTCGGTTCAGTGGATCGATCTTGGGATTGCCATACCGGTAGCACTGGTGGCAGGACTCATCGTGGTGATCGCGCGGCGACTCGGTGGCGTATTTGCCGACCGATTTGAAGGCAAGCAACTGGCTGGATTACTGGTGGGAGCCGGAGTGGTCGCGGCAGCCGCGCTGCTGATGCGAGCAATGACTGGTGAATCGGTGTCGCTGGTGCTGTTCTCCGGTCAGGAGCAAATGCCGGAACTGCTAGGCCTTGCTGGGGTGGGGACCTTGATTGCGGTGGTGTTGTTCAAGGGGCTCGCCTATGCCGCAAGCCTGGGGGCCGGGTACCGCGGCGGTCCAATTTTCCCGGCTGTATTCCTTGGCGTCGGCGTGGGGACGGCAGCCGCGGTGCTGGTGAGTTCGGTCAATCTGTCCGCGATGGTTGCAGCTGGAATAGCTGCAGCATCCGCAGCCGGACTGCGGATGCCATTCTCTTCGATGTTGTTGGCGGTGCTGCTGTGTGCTGCCGCCGGTCCGGCAGTCACCGTACTTGCTGGTGTCGGAGTGGTGATTGGCTTGATTCTGGGGCTGGCGCTATTACCGGTAGCAGTAGTGCAAGAGGAACAGCAAGCTGGTGGCGTCGGGTCGGCGCCACCAGCAGATAGCGGGGTGTGATGTGCATGACAAACTTGCGAATTCCGTGTCGATTCTGCAAAGAAGCGACGGTTTTTGACCGATTATTCTTTCGATAACCTGTGTTAGTGGGCGGTGGGCTGCCGACGTGATCGTTGAGCCAAGGGATGGTCGTTGATGTCAGACGCAAGCCGGGATATGTATTCCGACCGAGAGGCTGGCGACCTCGACGCGGATAA
The DNA here is from genome assembly GCA_022599915.1 of Actinomycetes bacterium. Taxonomy (NCBI): domain Bacteria; kingdom Bacillati; phylum Actinomycetota; class Actinomycetes; species Actinomycetes bacterium. The sequence goes on along the minus strand of JAHZLH010000061.1, from coordinate 10,345 downwards.
CAGCAGTGGTCGGACGCTGGACGTCGGAGCCGCGGGTGGCTACGAAGGCGCCGGGGATCGAGATGAGATGTCGTCACCACGCTGGCTGGTGACCCGCACTGTCGTTGTCGTCATCCTGGGGTTGCTGGTGACAGCGGTGATTGTTGGGCTGGCTATCAATGCCGAGCGGCAGCAGCGAGAAGCGACGGTAGCCGTCGAAGTCCAGGAGACCAAGCGGCAGATTGAGCAGCGCATCGCAGAGTTGGACACTGTATTGCTGGGGCTGCGTGGATCCGTGGTGAGCAATCTGGATTTCGATGCCGAGGCTTTTCATAAGGCGGTCAACGGGTCGGCAGCGCTGGAGAACGTTGCTCCGGTACGGGCTGTGCAATGGGCTGTAACGGTGCCGCTGGATGGGGGCAAGGCTTTCGAGAAGCAGACCAAAGTGGATGTGGCATCGGTCAACGATCACCACGCCGCGGGAGTTGCAGAGCACGAAGTCCCGGCTGCGATCGAAATTCATCCCCCGCTCGACAAACCCAACAACTACGTCATCAAGTACGTGGAGCCAGCCAAGAACAATAGTCAGGCATTTGGGCTGAACCTTTCCGCGCTGCCCGGGCGGCAAGAAGTCGCCAACCGGGCCCGGGACACCGGCGAGCAAGTACGCAGCGGACCTTTCGAACTGGTATTGCAAAATGACGAAAAGGCACTCGGATTTGTTGCCTATTTGCCGGTGTACTCAACCTCCACGGTGCCCACCACCGTGGCTCAGCGTCGCGCGTTGTTTGAAGGCCTGATTATTGGTGTCTTCGAGTTCGACAAGGTGTTCCAGAATCTCGGCGTGGCAGACTTCAAGGTCTACGACTCCACCACCCCGGCCAATGGTGCTGACTCCGGCGAAGATACGCGTCTCGATCCCGGTGAGTTTCTCCGCGCCGAGCCTGGTGAGGTGATCTTCGAGACTTCCCCGAATCTGGACGAGGCCGAAGCTGCCCAGGTGTGGACGGCTTATCAAGGTGGACGAACCTGGACCGTGGCGCAGTTCGAGTCCGAGCAGTCTGCTCTCTCTACTGCCGCCATTCTTCTGGTCACACTGCTGGGACTCGCGGGCTTGGCGCTTACCGGATTGGTGGGCGCGTTCGTCTGGAGTTCCGGGCGCCATCGGATGGAGTCTGAACGCGACCTGGCGATCATCACAGCATCACGCAAGCGCTTTCATGAACTGTCGATGGCAGACCCGTTGACGGGAATCGCCAATCGTCGCAGCTTGATGCGCGATTTGGGGATTCTGACCGAGGTAGCCCAACGGCAGCGGGAGAAGTTGCTGTTGTTGTTCCTCGACGTGGACTCGTTCAAAGACATCAACGATCAGCACGGCCACAAGGAAGGTGACGCGCTGCTCGTGGAAGTGGCCGCGCGGCTGCAACGGGTGGCTCGGGAATCAGATCTGATCGGCCGACTAGCCGGAGATGAGTTCTGTGTCGCTGGCCTGGTAGACGATCGCGCCGCCGCAGAGCGGATGGCGGATCGAGTGCTCGCCGAACTCGCCACGCCCTTTCAGATCGCCGGTTCGTCATTAGAGGTGGACGTGAGTGTCGGCGCGCTGTTGGTGTCGGGTGGGAGCCGGGCGGCTAGCGAGATGCTCGATGCAGCGGACCTCGCGATGTACCAAGCCAAGGATCAGCCGAGTAGTGCAGTGGTGTGGTTCGACGACGAGTTGGAGCAGCGGAAGCAAGACGAACTACAGATGTTGCGCTGGCTCGATGAGGCTATCGAGCAGGGCGCTTTCCAGATGGTGTATCAGCCGGTGGTGAATGTGACGACCCGGCAGGTCGAAGGCTTGGAGGCGTTATTGCGGTTGACGCCCCTCGAAGGCGGGTCGGTGATCAGTCCTGATCGCTTCATCGAGTTAGCTGAGCGGTCGCGGCGGATCCTGCCGCTGGGCCGAGCAGCAATCGAACGCACCTTGTCCGAACTTGCCGAATGGCGATCCGTTAATCCCGACAGTGACCTGCAAGTGGGGATCAACCTGTCGGCAGCGCAAGTGTGCGACAGTCAGACCTTGGATGTGCTGATGACGGGCATAGCGCGCCACCAGCTACCGCCGGACCTGGTGGTGTTGGAACTAACCGAAACCGCCTTCGTCTCCGATGTGGCGGCGGCGGGCGAGTTCATCCGAAAGGCCAAGAATCGAGGTATGCGGCTGGCTGTCGATGACTACGGTGTTGGCTACTCGAACATGCAAAGACTGTCCAGTATCGAGTTCGATGTGCTCAAGATCGATCGCAGCCTCACTGCACAGATGGAAGAGTCCGAACGGATCCGTGAGATTGTGCGGGGGATGTCACAGTTGGCACGCAGCCTGGGTGCCACCAGCGTGTGTGAGGGAGTGGAGACTGCTACGCAGGCCCGTACGGTCCAGGAGTTAGGGCTGGACTACATCCAGGGTTATTTGGTCAGTCGCCCCGTACCTTCAATCGCGGCAGCTACGAGCGCGACGATGCCGCAGATCTGATCTGGCGCCTAGAGGTCGAGGCCGGTCAGTACCAGTACGCGGTCTTGCGTGAGTTCGTGCATCGCGGCACGCAGTCCTTCGCGGCCGTGACCAGAGTCCTTCAGCCCGCCATAGGGCATCTGATCGGCGCGATAGGACGGCACGTCGCCGATGATCACGCCACCGACCTCCAGTTCCCGTTGTGCCCGAAATGCTGTCCGCACATCGTGGGTAAATAGTCCTGCTTGCAGTCCAAAGCGAGAGTCGTTGATCGCAGCGAACGCCTCGTCAACGCCCGCGACGGTGGCCACGGTCATAACCGGGCCAAATACTTCCTGACACGATATCGGTGCTTGCGGCGGCACATCGGTCAGCAGCGTGGGTGCGACACTCGTTCCTTGCCGGACGCCACCGGTGAGCAGACGCGCTCCTGACGACACCGCCTGGTCGATCCAGGTACTGATCCGTTCCGCGGCCGACTCGTTGATCACTGGGCCGACGAGGACGTCATCGTCCCAGGGGGAGCCGGTGCGTAGGCCAGCGAGTTTGCTGACGAGTAGTGGCAGAAACTCCTCCTGTAGGGACTCGTCCACGAACACTCGCTGTACCGAAATGCAGGATTGTCCTGCCTGGTAGTTGCCGAAGGTGGCGATCCGTGTTGCCGCCCAGTCCAAGTCTTGTGGTGATGACCAGTCGGCCAGTACCGCTGCGGCCGCGTTGCCCCCCAGTTCCAAAATCACTTGCTTGCGAGGGTTAGCTGCCTGGATTTCATAGCCGACCGTGTCGGAGCCAGTGAAGGAAATGATTGGTAGTCGCGGATCAGCGACCAGTTCTGCGGTGTCGTGGTTGTTCAACGGCAACACTGACCACATGCCCGCTGGCAGATCAGTTTCGGCGAGCAGCTCGCCCAGCAGCAGCGCGGTCAATGGTGTCGCGGGTGCCGGCTTGATGATGATGGGTGCACCGACTGCGATAGCAGGCGCCACTTTGTGTGCCACCAGATTCAGCGGGAAGTTGAACGGGGCAACGCCCAGGACTGGTCCGATCGGGAAACGGCGCACCACCGCCATCCGGCCAGCCGCGGCTGGGTCAGTATCCAACCGCTGCAGTTCCCCCGACCAGCGGCGGGCCTCTTCCGCGCCCCACCGAAACGTAGACACCGCGCGACCCACCTCGGCTCGCGCCCACATCAGCGGCTTGCCGTTTTCGCCGGTAATCAGTCGGGCAATCTCATCCGCTCGTTCGGCGATGCGTTGTGAGACGTGTAGGAGCGCGTCTGCTCGCTGAGTTGCGGTAGTGGCCCGTGCCGCAGGTACCGCAGCCACCGCAGCCGCCACCGCCGCTTCAATGTCAGCCGCGCTGGGCTGGTAGTGACTGCCGACTTCGGCGTCGTCGTACGGGCAGGAGATCTGCTGGGTGTCACCGGTGCTGCGCGGTTCACCCGCCACCCAAAACGGAACGGCGCTCATTTGGCTGCCTCGGTGAGAATCGCATCCGTGATGACGTCCATCGCATCGGTGATGAGTTCGTCAGACATCACCAGCGGTGGCAGCAACCGGATCACGTTGCCGTAGGTTCCGGCGGTGAGCACCATGACACCTTGTTGGGCGCAGGCCGCCGCGATTCGTTTGGGCAAGTCTGCGATCGGCTCCAGACTGTCGGGCTCGGCGAACTCGATCGCCACCATCGCACCTCGGCCCCGCACATCAGCGATCACGTCCAACTGCGCTGCCAGCGAGTGCAACCGGTCGGTCATGATGGCGCCCAGTTCCCGGGCCCGGCGGGTCAGGTCCTGTTCCCGCATCGTCTTGATCGCCCCAATCGCCGCCGCACAGGCCACCGGGTTGCCGCCGTAGGTGCCGCCCAAGCCACCGACGTGGACGCTGTCCATCATTTCCGCGCGGCCAGTCACACCGGCCAACGGCATGCCGCCAGCGATGCCTTTGGCGGTGGTGATCAAATCGGGGATGACGTCTTCGTGGTTGCAGGCGAACCAGTCGCCGGTGCGACAAAAACCGGTTTGGATTTCGTCGGCGATGAAGACCACATCGTGTTCGGTACACCAGTCGCGCAGCGCAGGCAGGAAACCTTCTGCTGGGACCACGAAGCCACCCTCGCCTTGGATTGGCTCAATCAGAATGGCTGCTAGGTTCTCGGGCGAGATCTCTGCTTCAATCCGACTGATCGCTCGCGCGGCGGCGGTGGGTCCGTCGCGGTTGTCACGCAACGGATAGGACGTCGGTACCCGATACACCTCGGGCGCGAATGGGCCGAAACTGTGTTTGTAGGGCATGTTTTTTGCGGTCAACGCCATCGTCAGGTTGGTGCGGCCGTGGTAGCCATGTTCCACCGCCACCACCGCATTACGTCCGGTGTGCGCTCGCGCCACTTTGACTGCGTTTTCCACCGCTTCCGCGCCGGAGTTGAACAGCGCGGACCGTTTCTCGTGATCTCCGGGGGTCAGTTCGTTGAGTTCCTCGCATACCTGGATGTAGGGCTCGTAGCCAGCAACCATGAAGCAGGTGTGGGTGAGTAAGTGTGCTTGCGCAGTGATGCCTTCCACCACCAGTGGGGCGCTGTTTCCTACGTTGGTGACCGCGATACCGGATCCCATATCGATCAGGGTGTTGCCGTCCACGTCGAGCACCACACCGCCACCGGCGCGATCCGCATAAATCGGCACGGCAGCACCCAGCGCGGCGGACACCGCCGCCTTGCGGCGTTGTGCCAGTTCCTGCGAACGGGGTCCCGGGATTTCGGTGACCACATTGCGGCGCTGGTCGAGGTCGGGTCCGAAGGGCTGCGTCATCGCTCACTCCTGGCGGTCGGGCCCAGCCGGGGGAGGCTGGGCGGTGCTGCTGGCCGTGGTTGAGTTACCGCCAGCATGTCATTGTTGGGCGGGGGTTCGCTCCTGCTGACCCCACTGTTGGCCGAGTCTGTTGTCGAGCAGGTCGAGGAACGGCACCGCATCAAAGGCTTCCGGTCCCAGTACACCCGCGCCGGACCAGACTCCGGTGGCCAACAGTTCCAGGGCGATGACTGGGTTCATTGCGGTCTGCCACACCACCGCTTGGGTTCCGTATTCCGCCATGGTCCAGTCGTTGTCGGCGACGTGGTAGAGGTATACCTCGCGCGGGTTGCCGTCGGTGCCAGTGCCGGTGACCCAGGTTCCGGCGCAGGTCTTGCCGGACATGGCATCACCCAATGTCATCGGGTCCGGCAGACAAGCGGCCACCACATCACGGGGGCTGACCTGGTTGCCGCGCACCGTCACCGGGTCGGTGCGGTCCAGCCCCAACTTGTGCAGAGTTTGCAGTACGTCGATGAATTCTTCGCCGAGGCCGTACTTGAAGGTGACCCGGTTGCACTCCACCCAACGCGGCACCAGCAGCACCTCCTCGTGCTCCACGTTCACGCATTCCACCGGGCCGATGCCTTCAGGGAAATCGAACACTTCCGGTTCACTGAACGGGGCAGTGGTGAACCAGCCGCGGTCCTTCTCCCAGATCACTGGCGGGTTGAGACATTCCTCGATGGTGGTCCAAATCGAAAACGACGGCGCGAAGTCGTAGCCGGCGACCATGAGATTGGCACCGTCGCGCACCCCGATCTCGTCGATGCTGCTGAACAGGTGATCGGCGGCGTAGCGGGCGAACACATCGGCCAGACCTGGCTCCACACCGATGCCACACAATGCGAGTAGCCCGGCGTCCTGCCAGGCTTGGCTGCGTTTGAACTGATAGTCGCCCAGTTTCACCCCGGTCTGCTGGTGGGGGTCGCTGGGGTGGGGTGCGGATAACGACATGGCGGTGTCGAGGTAGTTCGCACCGGCGGCAAACGTCCCGTCGAAGATGGCGGTGACGAAGCGTGGGTCCACCACATTGAGCACATGAGTGATCCGATGAGTTCGGCACAACTCGGCGACGGCATCGGGATTGCTGGCATCCACTCGTGCGGTGGTGAACTTGTCGGAGTCGATCCGGTCCACCACCGAGCGAGCGCGCGCCTCGTCGTAGTCGGCGATCACGATGTGCTCGAAGAAGTCTCGTCGAGCCGCGATCAGCGCCGCTGAACTACCGACTCCACCCGCTCCGATAATCAGAATTCGCATGCTGGTCCTCCTGCGGGCGCCGCCCGCGATTTCCGGCACCGCCATGACAACCGGATGAGAGCAGCCTACGCGGAATCAATATCACGGAGCCACTCCTCCTACGGGTTCCTCACTCGACAGTAGGAACCGACACGGAACCCGAACCGATGGCAGGCTGGTAGCGGTCTCGAGAGACGGCTACTGCGGGCCACGCGGGTAACAACGACCGGGGCCACCGGATGCGTCCGGCTGGGCCGGCGAGATAGGTGAGCGCTACTGCTGCGGGTAGCCGTAGGGCGCCTGCGGGTAGGCGCTGGCGGGGGCATAGGGGGCCGCACCCGCAGTGGTGCGCCGCGACCGCATAATGACCGCGGCGATCATCGCGACCGCAGCCATGTCATCAGTCAATCCCAGCGGCCCGGTGATCAGCTCGGGAATGAGGTCCACCGGCATCACGATGTAGACCGCTGCGAGCACAAGCAGAGCCATATCTTTTTTGCTGAACCGAGACATGAGACCTCCTGGCGGCAGGATGGCTGAACGACACCCAGTTTCAGGGTAAACGTTGTGCCCAGCCTCGGTATTCCGCTGAACGGGGGACTACCGCCGTTCAGCGGCGGTAGTCGGCCGCTACGAAACGTCAGTCTTCGACGACAGCGTCGTCGTCACCATGGTCGGGATTCTCACCAGCGCCGTAGGCGTCGTCACCGCGATAGGCCAGTAGCGGCATCTTCGGATCCCAGTGGGTGCCACGGGCCGCATCCGTTTGGGCGCGCGCCAGCGCCGACAGCGCCTCCAGCACCACCCGATTACCCAGCATCGCGGTGATGTCGGATTGGTCATATGGCGGCGCTACTTCCACGATGTCCATCCCCACGATCGGAACGGTGTAGCAGATCTTGCGGACCGCATCGAGCAGTTGTCGCGCAGACAAGCCGCCGGGTTCCGGGGTACCGGTACCTGGCGCGTGGGCTGGGTCGGCGACATCGATATCCACTGACAGGAACACCCCATCGCAGTCAGAGGTGGCGATCCGCATCGCTTCGGTGAGCACCATGTCGAATCCGCGGGCCCCGATCTCGGTCATCTCATACGAGCGCATGTCTTGCTCGGCCATCCAGTCCAGCGTCTCTGGCTCCGGCCAATAGCCACGCAAGCCGATTTGCAGGAACCGATCGCCGCGAGCGGCACCACTTTCGATCAGGCGTCGCATCGGTTGACCGTGGCCGATCAGGGAGCCGAACTCGATGTTGCCGGTGTCAGCGTGGGCGTCGAAGTGAATGATCGAGACTTTGCCCCAGCCGACCGCCCGCGCAACTCCGGTCACATTCGGCCAGGTGACGGTGTGGTCACCACCGAGGATTAGCGGGATGGCGCCGTTCTCCGCGACCTGTTGCACGACTCGTTCCAACGAAGCACAGGAGCGCTGCGCGTCCCCGGAGAACATCTCCACATCACCGGCGTCGCGAACGTTCAGATCTTTCAACCCGTCAGTGCGCAGTGCCAGGCTGGGTCGGGAACCATCCATCGCCAGGTAGCAGGACTCCCGCAGCGCTTTGGGGCCGAATCGAGCGCCCGGACGGGCGGAGGTCCCGCCGTCAAATGGCGCACCGATAACGACAACGTCGGAATCGGCGTAGCTGTCGGGTTCTGCGGCGTCACATTCGGGGACGCCGAGGAAGGTGATGTTGGGGCCATATTGAGCGCCATAGCGAGCCATAAGGGGAGCGTAGCGCCGTTGCCGCGGGGGTGCGGGCTGACCGACTTGCGGATACCTGGGCGGCATGTCCAGGTTGGGAGTTTTGTACCGGCCAAATAGGAAAGTTCGGACAGTTTTTGAATTCGGCCACGGATCGGTAACAGAGTTCCTAATCTCATCCTCGGGACTGCTGTTTTCGCAGACCAAACACGTGAGGAGAACGTGATGGGAAGGATCTGGGTCATCGCACTAGCGATCATCCTGGCAACATGGCTGCTATTTATGATGGGCGACATCACGGGACCCGACCTGTTGTTGACTGCTCAGGGGCCAATTGGAGCTGGTGTAGTCGCTGCGTTTTTGATTGGCGGTAACTACTTCTCCCGGTCGGTCTGGCTGTTGGTTGGTCTGATCTGCGGGGCGTTGGGCTTCGTCATCGGTGCTAGCGCCATGACCGACAACGCCTTCGGTCTAGCGCTCGGCGCGACGATCACCACCGTACTGATCGCGCTGCTGACGTTCTGGACTCGCAAGGAAGCAGCGTTCTTGTGCGCGATCCTCGGCTCCGGGGCGCTGGCGGGCGTGTACGTCTACCAGTTCAACCTGGACCCGCAGAGCCTGAACTCCTCGCTTCCGATCGCGATGGCCCAGGCGCTGCTGCCGCTGTCGGTTGGTTACCTGTTCGGCATGTTCGTTCGGATTCTCCTCCCCGACGACGACGAGTACCAGGAACAGCGCGCTGCTGCCAAGGGCGACGACAACCCCGACGGTGAGTCCACCGAGGTGGACGGGGCCACGGATGCCGCCGACACCGCAGAAATCTCCGATTCCGAATCCGACGTCAATCTCGACAAGAATGTGAGCAACGCCTGATGAATACCTCACGTACTCTCAAGGCCACCATCGCGGCTGCCACCGCCGGCTTCATCGCCCTCGGTCCGGCAGCTGGCGGTGCCACTGCCGTCAGCACGCCTGCCTCTGCCCCTACGGAGCCGAGCACGGCTCCGGTCGACGTTGGACAGAGTGTGCAGTTGCGTGTAGACGCTGACGGCGCGCCAAACTCCGACCTGGTGGATTTCCGCTGGTCAGTCACCCAGATCACCATCCCCGGTGGCGACATCCCTGAAACGGTTACCTATCCCGACCAGGGAGTCGCGGTTCGCAGTCTGGACGATTTCGCCGAACCCACTGACAACGGCAACGGCACCGTCACCGCCCCAGTAGATAATCACGGCTCCTGGGGCAGTGTTCGCACTGTCGGTCTGATGCCGCAGGACTTCGAGGTCCCGGTTGAGTTGACCACGAAGTTCACGTTGAACGGCGAGACGGTGACCGCTGACGAAATGATTGGCGCGGACGGGCTCGTCACCACCGAGTACTGCGTCAAGAACATGTCCACTAAGACTATGGAGGTGCCGATCACCACTCTGGGTGGCCAGCAGATCACCGAGAAGGTGAAAGCACAGGTGCCGATGGTGGCGCAGGCTTCCACGCTGATTCCGCAGCGCTACGTGGACCTGAATATGGGAGCCGGCCTGGGTGGCGCGGACGGTCGCGGCAACACGCAAGCGCAGTGGATTGTGCTGCCGTTCACCCCGATCAACCAGGATGGCGGAAAGGCCTGCTTCGGCTGGGCAGCCAACGTACAAGACATGGTGTTGCCAGCCATGCTGATCCAGGTCGCTCCGGTGTATATCCCGGAAGAGAATAAGGACAAGAAGGAAGACGACGGCGGTAGCTTCGGACTGCCGACGCTGGGCAAGCCCAGCGGTGGTGGCCCGGACCTGTCGGCTGGCAAGAATGAGATCGTCGACGGTGTTGGGAAGGTCTTGGAAGCGATGCAGGGCATCGCCAACAACCGCGCCAGTGGCGGTGATCCGCTGCAGAACATCGGTGATGCACTCACCGCGTTCTTCGATGATCTTGGCATCAAGATTGTGGACGTGTCAGAAGGTCTGAACAGCACCATCCAGCAAACCGATAAGACCTCGCAACGGTTGGAAAAGCTGGGGGACGACTTCACCAGGGTCCAAAAACTATTCGCTAACCTCGCCGAACGGTTCAGCGACTTCCGACCACT
>JAHZLH010000060.1 GCA_022599915.1 Actinomycetes bacterium | reverse complement strand
CCGTCTGGAGTGACAATGCCGTGTCGATCGGAATCTGCATCGTTGCCAGTGGCGATGTCGTACTGATCGGCTTGTTGGATCAGTGAAGCCATGGCGTTGCGACTGGAGCAGTCCATGCGGATCTTTTCGTCCCAATCCAAGGTCATGAAGCGCCAGGTGGCGTCTACGACTGGATTCACCACAGTCAGATTCAGGTTGTGGGCTTCGGCTATGGCGCCCCAATACTCAACTGCTGCGCCGCCCAATGGATCTGCGCCAATGCGGACATCAGCAGATCGAATAGCCGCCAGGTCGACCACGTGGGGTAGATCGGAGACGTAGTGGTCGAGGAAGTCATACCGGTTCACATGGTCGGAGGCCAAAGCCGTGCTGAGAGAAACGCGAGCGACTCCGGCGAGGTTCTTGCCCAGGTAATCGTTGGCTCGGTCTTGAATCCAAGTCGTGATCTCAGTCCCCGCGGGGCCACCATCCGGTGGGTTGTATTTGAAGCCGCCGTCGCGGGGTGGGTTGTGCGATGGGGTGACAACTACGCCATCGCCTCGTCCCGGATCAGCCTCGGTTTTGCCGGAGTTGAAGCGCAAGATGGCGTGAGAAATTCCCGGTGTTGGGGTGTAGGAGTCGCGCGAATCGATGAGTACTGGGATCTCATTTCCCGCAAAAACCTCCACGGCGGTAGTCCATGCCGGTTCGCTGAGCCCGTGGGTGTCGCGGCCGAGGAATAGCGGTCCTGCGATTCCCTGTGAGGCGCGGTAGTCGCAGATGGCTTGCGAGGTGGCGGCAATGTGGTCATCGTTGAACGCCCCGTCGAAGGCCGAACCACGATGCCCAGAAGTACCGAAAGCTACCTGCTGATCAGGATCGGAAATATCTGGGTGACGGGAGTAGTAGGCAGTGATGAGGGCCGGCAGATCCACTAGATCGTCTAGTTGCGCCGGAGTTCCCGCTCGGTCGTCAGTGCTCATCGGTTCTCCTTGGTCTAGACCCATGCTGTCTGGCAGAATCCCGGGTTGCGAGTCGAGGGCGACTCGGTGCCCTGGCAACGTGGGTTGGCGCCTCCGGATATTCATTTGGCGGGTACCGTTCTATTGAGAGAGGGTGCCGATGCCGACGCAAGTGACTAAGGCTGGCGGGCGACGATCCGCCGAGAAGGAGCCCAGTCAGCCATCCGTCGGCTCAGTGGCGCTGTCGGTAGGAGTGGCCATTGGTCCGGCCCTCGCTGCTGTTGTCTGCTTGCGGCAGATGACCGGTTGGGCCGCCGGCGGCTCCATCCGGATCGAATCCGCAAGTGCAGCAGTCGTCGCAGTGGCTGCGCTCTTTTCAATCATCTGCGCGCTCTTCCTGGTGCGCTCAGTCTGGATTTGGTTTAGCGCGATCACGGTGGGCCTGCTAGTGGCACTGCCCACCTTGGCGGGCATTGTCCATGGCTATGACGAGACCACAGCCGTGCCAGCCGCAATGGGTGTTGCGGCCGCCGCGGGAGTACTGGCCGGTTACTCGCTACGGCCACTGCCGACCCGGACCTCGATAGTCGTACTGCTGGGCGTCATGGTTTGGCTGTCGATGGGTTTTGGTTTCGCTGACTTGCAGGGCGCCGATGTTCGAGGGCTCTACGATCGAAACCAGCGGGAGTGGCTGGGTGTGCTGCAACTCGCCGGGATCGCTGGTCACCCGAACAGCATGGGCCTTACCGCTGGGATGACGCTGCTGCTGCAGTTGCTCTGGTTACTGAGTTCCACGGTTCGGTCCGGTGCCCGAGTTCTGCTGTGGCTGGTCGGGCCAATCGCATCTTTGACTGCGCTGTTGTGGGCGCAAAGCCGGACCGCGTGGATCGCTACCGGGGTGGCAGCGGGAATTCTGGTTCTCACGTGGATCTTTAAGAGATGGACGTGGGTCCCCGGCGTGGTGTTGAGCCTAGTTGCGCTCGCGGTCGTGGTCCTGCCCTGGCGAGACTTCGGTTTGCATGGCAGGTGGTACGCATGGCAGGTCGTTCAAGAGTCCTTGGCAGACAACTGGCTCCTCGGTAGGGGGCCGTACCTGCTCAGTCCGGAGTTCTGGGACAGTTGGACGGCTACCGCTGGGGAGGTAGTGCTGTGGGAGCCAGCCCACGCCCACAATCAGTTCCTGGCCTCACTTGGGCTGCTGGGCCTTGTGGGTGTAGCCATTTGCCTGCTGGCCTTCTTCATCATGATCAGAATCGCTGGGAAGGTTCGCCTGGCAGATTTCGGCTGGACGATCTCAGCGGTCGCACTGCTGTTGTTGTATTCCGGCCCTGAAGTCACATTCGGTGTAGCCGACGTATCGGCCACATACCTGCCGGTACTGGTCCTTGTAACCGTTCTGGGTCTGGGCTGGCAGCGACGCGCGACAGCGTGAGTTGTCCGATCTAAGTAGTAACCCAATCGCAACGGGGCCGAGCAAATCCGGCCCAAATGCTCGGGTACGCTACGGACGATCTCAACAAAAAGGACAAAAGTGTCTGGCAAAAGTTTGCGTCTCGTCGTTGCCTTAGGTGGACTCGCTGTCGTACTGCTCCTGTCTTCGTGTTCTTCGGACACCCAAGCGGAGCAAGCCGAGCCGGTCAATGCCGCGACCGCCCCAGCCGAAGACGGGATCCGAGTAGGGCGAGCGCCAAATGCTCCCTTTGTAGTGTCGGCGAACGATCTAGGGGTTTTCTCGGGTACGACGCAGCCTACGATTCCTAACAAGTCGTATGTGAGTACCTGCGTCCCCAAGTGGGCCACGGATAACCCGGAACCTGGCAAGTACTCCTGGGGTCAGACTGATGAGTTCATCAGTCGTGCTGAGCAATGGGGATTCACCGACATCCTTTCCGCCTTCTGCATTACGCCCCAGTGGGCGGGCAAACCCATCGAAGGCGAAGATCGCTCCGTAGTAAGTCCGGGGGGCGCTGCGCCGCCGAAGAGCTTGAAGGACTGGCGCACGTATCTGGAAGCCGTTGTGAAGCGCTATCAGGGTCGAATCTCGGGCTACAGCGTCTGGAATGAGCCAGCTTCACCGCAGTTCTTCACCGGAAGTCCGAAGCAGTTGGCCAAGATGACCCAGATCCTCTATCAGGTAGTCGAGAAACAGGACCCCGAGGCCTACGTGCTCACCGGTGGGATGCAAACTCATACCCAGCCTTACCGCGACTATTTAGAAGGCTACTTCGCAGAACTGGCCAAACTTGATTGGCCCATCGACGGATTCTCCGTGCACCTGTATCCACCGGCGGGTGGCACCCCGGAAACTCGAGTGGAGCGGATCAAGTGGGTCCAGCAGGTGGTTGATGGTCTCGGGGCTCCCGCAGACCTGCCGATCTGGGACACCGAGGTCAACTACGAGGTGAGCCAACCCGGCGGTGAGCCGGATGGGCGAATCTCCGGTCAACGTGCCGCAGCCTGGACAGCTGTTTCATTCCTCGATGGCTGGCGCACCGGGATTCGAAGGACGTACTGGTATCTGTGGACGGCAGAGTATTACGGTTTCCCTGGCATCCAGATGCGCCCCGGGGACCCCGCTACTCAGGCGATGACGACCCTTGCGAACTGGGTGATCGGAGCGGAGTTCCGCGGCTGTGAGGTGGCTGATCGCTTGGTGGACTGTAGTTTCGCCAAGGATGGAGACTTCCGAATCGCCTATTCCACTTCCGGAAATGTCGAGGTCACTTTAGACGGGCCAGCGGAAATCTGCCCGGTCTACGGCGGCGACTGCACCCAGGGCGCTGTTTCAGTAAAAGTGAACGACACGCCGGTTCGCATCGTCCCAGGGGATGGCTGACGGCTCCTTAGACTGCCGTGGTGCACGCAGGCCGTGCTAGCACGGGTTGTTTGCACCAGGTAGGTGCAGACCGCTTTTTGGGCGGATCCCAAAGCGGAGATATGCATACTTGGGAAAAGCGGCTAGAGTCGAGATCCCTTGGAGGTTGGGATGAGTATTCGCGCGAGAGTTCAAATCGGATTGGCCGCGGTGTTGGCTATTTTCTTGGCTGCCAGTGTCGCGACGACGCCGGACGCCCGAGCCGGAGGGAAGGTCAAGCCGGAGGTCTTTTCCTTACACGCCTTCAGTAGCCAGCCGGGTGTGCCAGGTAGCTCGCTCCGGTTGAACTGCACGCCGCTGTGGCGAGACGTACAGCCACAAAAGGGCACCTTTGTCTGGGACGAGTTCGACAACGTCGTCAGCCGGGATCGGGACTCTTGGGGCTACGGCGACCTGATGTATGTTCCCTGCGGCACCCCGGAGTGGGCTGGTGGCGCGGTGAAGCAACCGAACAAGGAAGTTCGCGGCTTCAAGTCGACCGCTCCCCCGAAGAAGATGAAGTTTTATGAGAAGTTCATGACCAAGGTTGTGAAGCGCTATAAGGGGAAGATCCGGTACTACCAAACGTGGAATGAGATCACTAGCCCGCAGTTCTTCCAGGGCAGTCCAAAACAGGCCGCGAAGATGACCAAAATCCTGCACAAAGTGGTCAAGCAGAATGATTCGAAAGCCAAGGTTGTTTCGGCAAGTGTGCAAACGCACACCTCCGCATATCGGCAATATGGCTCTGACTACCTTCGGGAACTCAACAAGCTCAACTGGCCGGTGAAGTTCGTCGCAGGTCACTTCTATCCACTGGACAAGGGTGGCCCGGATGCGCGCGTGAAACAGATCCAGCAGTTCAAGCAGACCGCAAAGAACGCCGGCATGCCGAAGAAGAAGAAGATCTGGGATACCGAGGCAAACTTCTGGACCTCGGTGGTTGATCCGAATCCGGCCGGGAAGGTGCGCGGCAAGAAGGCCGCGACCTACTTGGCACGCAACTTCCTTGACACCATCCGGCTCGGGCTCAAGCGCTCCTACTGGTACCACTGGACCGTGGGGAATCAGGACCTGAACTTCCCAGGAGTGCAGTTGCGCACGGGGGATCCCGCGACAACAGCGTGGCAGACTCTCTACGGGTGGATCGTCGGCACCAAGTACCAGGGTTGCGACACCAAGGGCAAGCTAGTCCGCTGCAACTTCAAGGGCAGTGATGGGAAGTTCCAGATCGCCTTCACCACCAGCGGCAAAACCAAGATCAAGACCAAGGGCAAGGAAGCTTGCCCGGTCAACGGCGGTACGTGCCAGACGAACAAGAAGACCACGATCAAGACGCTGCCGAAGCGGATTGCCTAGCCAGGAACTGGAAATCCTGGGTGGTGCCCCGATCAGGAGGTCGCCGCTAGCCGATCCCTGGCTGGTGGCGGGCCCTACTGCTCGGAAACGCTGACTGTGGTTCCGCGGTCTGCTGACTCCAGTGCCGCTTCAGCAACGGCCAGCGTATGGGCTCCCTCGGCGAGGCTAACCACCGTGGCCGCCTCGCCACGTACCGCTCGCAGGAACTGGTCGTGTTCCGTCATAAGCGGCTCTGGCTTGGAGAAGGCGTACCGAATCATGTCGCCCTCGCTGACACCCCGAAAGCCGGCCAGCCGAGACCACTCGCTGGGTACTGATCCATTGGCGTAGTAGGTGAGGTCAGCGGTGAGAGTGTCGGCGACAAAGGCTCCCTTGTCACCAGTGATCACAGTCAGTCGCTCCTTCAGCGGTGACAGCCAGTTGACGAGATGGCTGGTCACGGTGCCATCTCGCAGTTGCCCTGTTATCGATACCAGATCCTCATGGGGTCTTCCGGAACGATGAGCGGTGCGGGCCGAGACCGCAGCGAATGGCTGTTGGGTCACCCAGGTGGTGAGATCGATGTCGTGGGTTCCTAGGTCTTTTACGACGCCCACATCGGCAATTCGCGCCGGGAAGGGGCCTACCCGACGAGTGGCGATCTGGTAGATCTCACCAAGTTCTCCATCGGCGAGACGGCGTCGGGCTTGTTGCAGCGCCGGGTTGTATCGCTCGATATGACCCACACCACCGACAAGACCGGCGGCGGCAAAAGTATCGACGAGTTTCGTTGCCTCAGCAGAGTTAGCCGCGAGGGGCTTTTCGATGAAGGCGTGGACCCCCGCCGCAGCTAGTTCCATGGCGATATCGAAGTGATAGGCGGTAGGGACCGCAACGACGCAGTAGTCCATCCCACGATCGATCAGTTCGGCAACCGATCCGTCTACGGGTAGATCACCTGCAACACCGTGAGTGTCGCCCACTGGGTCGGCAACGCCGATGAGATCGACGCCGTCGAGCTCGCGCAACACTCGAGCGTGATTACGTCCCATCATTCCCAAGCCGATGAGGCCTGCCCGCAAGTTTGTCACGCCATCTCCTCGGCGACTGAGTTCACAGCCGCAACAATAGTCTCAAGATCATCTTGGCTGAGCGACGGATGGACCGGGAGCGAAATCACCTGTTCCGCAGCTGTGGCCGTGTGAGGTAGATCGGTGTCTAGCCCAAAGGTTGGCAGGGTATGGATCGGGACCGGGTAGTAGACCCCCGATCCCACACCAGCAGCGGCAAGTCGTTCGGCGAATGTGTCTCGGTCACCGGCCACTCGGATCGTGTACTGGTGATACACGTGAGCGGCGTCCGCTGCGACCGGTGGCACGGTCACCCCCTGCAGGTGAGCATCCAGAAACTTGGCGTTCTGCTGTCGCTGTTCGGTCCAACCCGCCAACTTGCCCAGTTGCACTCGCCCAATAGCCGCGTGGATATCCGTCATGCGGTTATTCAGCCCAGCGATCTCGTTGTGGTAGCGCTTTTCCATGCCCTGGTTGCGCAGCAACCGGGCGGTACGGGCGAGTTCTGGATCGTTGGTGACGATCATGCCGCCCTCACCGGCAGTCATGTTCTTAGTCGGGTAGAAGGAGAACGCGGCCGCGTTTCCCCAGGCTCCGACCGGGCGGCCATCAAGAGCCGATAAATGGGCTTGCGCCGCATCTTCGAGGACCTGCAGTCCCGCATCGTCAGCGATAGCCATGATCTGGCGCATCTCGGCGGGATGGCCGTACAGGTGCACCGGGATGATGGCCCGGGTTCGATCAGTGATGGCCTGTTCGATCTGGCCGGGGTCAATAGTGAAGTAGTCCGGCTCAATGTCGACGAATACCGGCGTTGCGCCGGTGATCGCTACGGCGTTGCCGGTGGCTGCGAAAGTAAAACTCGGAACGATGACCTCGTCGCCGGGACCTATGCCCATGGCTAGTAGCGCCAGATGCAAAGCGCTGGTCCCGGAGTTCACCGCAATGCACTCCCGGCCCGCCACAACTTCGGCGAACTCCTCCTCGAAGGCGGCAACCTGGGGTCCTTGGGCGATCATGCCGGAACGAAGGACTGCGTCCACGGCAGCGCGCTCGTCGTCGCCAATCAGCGGGCGGGCAGCAGGAATCACGAACTCTCCTCTATCTCGGGAACTAGTCCCTCCGTAGTCTCACGATACGTCCTGTGGGTCTCGGGGCACTCCCAGCGACCCGCACCGGCTGCCGTGAGCCGATGACCCGTATGTCCGACCCAGCCGAGTTGTCGCGCCGGGACGCCGGCCATCAACGCGAAGTCCGGTACGTCCTTGGTTACGACTGATCCAGCGGCGATCAGCGCCCAGCTACCGATCGTCACAGGCGCAACGCACACCGCTCGCGCTCCAATCGATGCACCGTCACCGACCTGAACGCCCACCGGTTTCCAATCTGCAGCCGACTTGGCGGAACCATCCGGGTTGACCGCCCGAGGGTTGTGGTCGTTGGTGAAAACTGCAGCGGGGCCGACGAAGACACCGTGGCCGAGTTGGGCCGGTTCATAGACCAGTGCGTAGTTCTGGATTTTGCAGTTGTCGCCGATCGACACGCCTGAGCCGACATAGGCACCGCGACCAACGATGCATTTCTTACCCAGCACGGCGTTCTCGCGCACCTGCGCCAGATGCCACACGCGGGTGTCTTCGCCAAGAACCGCAGAGTCGGCTACGTCGGCACTGTCAACGACTTGGTCGGCCATGTGCTCATTATGCCCGGCAACGGATACTGCACTTCGTCACCGTCAACGGGGATCGAGTTGTTGTTCCTAGCCGCTTGGTTTCACGAGGCGGTACGTCCTTGGCAGATGTTCAGTCGATGTTCTCACCTGCTCGCTCTCGAGCTGCTTTTTCGGCGACTTCCAGAAAGCGGGCCCTGCTGAGTACGCCACCTTCCCGACGGATCTCATCGTCACCGATGAGCAGCAGCCGATCAACCTTCACCCAGGAGTCGCGGCCCGCAATGTCCCAGTCGCCAGCCCCGAGCAGGACCCAGCCTTGCTCGCCACGACGGTCACGACTGGACAGCATCAATGCCACCAGGCCAGCCCCTTGCTTCGGTCGGCCGATCACCAGCAGCGGTCGATCCTTTCCGCGTCCTGGGTCCTCTTGGTAGGGGACCCAAGCCCAGACGATTTCGCCAGGGTCCGGCTCGGAATCAGGGTTTGGGGCGTAGTCCCACCTGAAGCGACCGCGGTAGGTGGAAATAGTCACTGCACTAGTCCACGTCCAAATCCCAGACCTTGACGCCACCGATGATTCCTGCGGCGTTGGGCACCACCAAGATCGAGCCCCCGACCTGCTCAAGGTCGGTCTGTGACAACTTGATGCTGTTGCCGCCCCCCAAATACAACCGGTCCCACTCGAACATCGGTTGCAGGCCGATCAGCACATCCCGCACCCGCTTTGACCAGGCCGAGTTCCCCAGGCGGCGTCTGGAGGCGTCTCCGATGTAGGTGTCGTATATCCGGGCACGGCGAACTGGTGAGCGGGAAACCTCGATGTGGGGCAGCAGCCTGCCGTTATCGAAGATTGCACAGCCCAGTCCAGTGCCCAGGGTGAACAGCACCTCGAACCCGTGGCCGGTGATTGCCCCCGCTGCGGCGACCTCAGCATCATTGAGCACGACAGTGGGCATTCCCAGTGCCGTAGCTAGTTCAGTGCGAACGTCAAACCCGCGCCACGCGGCTTCTTGCTCCGGGAGGATTTCACTGTGCGGCCCGCGGACGGTGATGTAGTGAGGAGTCGAAACTACTTTCCCGTGGCGAATCATGCCCGGCATGCCCACCGTGGCGCGATCTGCGGTAGGGAGTCGCGCGGCCAACTTGCTGATGATGCCAACGAACCGCTCCGGCGGTAGCGGGTAGGGAGTTCGCACTCGCACCTTGTCAGCCAGCATCTGACCTGCGGTGTCGAGCACGGATCCCTTGATGCCGGTGCCACCGCAGTCAATCGCCAGGGTCTTCGTCACGGCTCTATCCTGCCGATCTGGATCAGTTGTTGCATGCGCTTGCTTGACCCGAGGCCGGCTTTTCGCCCCACTGAGCTCGAATCTCTTGTGGTGCCAGTGCTGTGCCAGTCGAACGCCGGGGTACGCTACTGGCCCGAACGAGCGTCGGCAATTCCTCATGGATTCGGACCCGGTGGCAGCCGAGTCGTTTGCTCCAACTAGCCTTGAGCGGGGTACAGATCGAGGGGAGGGGCCGTGCGCGTTTTCGTGCCTGCCGAAACCCGGCAAGGTGAGCGCCGTGTCGCGATGTTGCCCGATGTCGTTGGACGACTCACGAAATTGCAGCTTGAAGTTGCAATCGAATCTGGGGCAGGAGAGGCCGCTTTCGCTAGTGACGATGCCTACCGCGCCGCAGGTGCCGATGTGGTCGCGGCGGGTGATGGTGCCGCTGGCGTCGCGGCGGCAGATCTCACCGCGAGCGTGCGACCGTTGCCCAAGGAACTGGCCAGTCAGGTCAAGTCCGGCGCGGTGGTGTTGTCGTTTTTGCAGCCCGGGTCTGACCTGGATTTGATTCGCACCATCAGCGAGCGACAAGCGTCCGCGCTGTCTTTCGATCTGATCCCCCGGATCTCGCGAGCCCAGTCAATGGATGCGCTGACCTCGCAGGCGCTCGTGACCGGCTATCGCGCCTCGCTGGTGGCAGCAGAGTTGCTACCCAAGTTCTTCCCGCTGTTCATGACCGCTGCCGGCACCATCCCCCCGGCGAAAGTGTTGGTACTCGGTGCGGGTGTGGCGGGGCTGCAGGCCATCGCGACGGCGAAACGGCTGGGTGCCAAGGTTTCTGCCTACGACGTCCGCCCGGCTAGTGCTGATGAAGTGAAGTCGATGGGTGGCACGTTCATCACCCTCGACCTCGACGTAATTGAAGGATCCGGTGGCTACGCCCGCGAAATGAGCGAGGATCGAGCGGCCCGGCAGCAACAGTTGCTCGCCCCCTACCTCGCCGAGTCCGACGCAGTCATCACGACTGCAGCCGTTCCCGGTCGACAAGCACCGCTGCTGGTCACCGAAGAGATGATCGCCGGCATGCGACCCGGCGCCGTCGTCGTTGATCTCGCCAGTGAAAGTGGTGGAAACGTCGCTGGTTCACGTCCCGGTGAGGTTGTCGACCAGGGCGGCGTACGGATCTGGGGAGCTCAGGACGTGGGGAGTTCCATGCCGGTACACGCTTCGCAGTTGTACGCCATGAACGTGGCCGCCGTCACGACTCTGATCACCGATGACGGGCAGATCCATTTGGACGTTGATGATGAGATCGTGGCTGGTGCAGCGGTGGTGCTGAACGGTGAGGTACGTCAGCCGATCGCACGTGAGGCCCTGGGATTGCCCGCCCTCGCGGAACCAGACTCCGAGGGAGCAGCATGATTCAGACAGTGCTGAGCGTGGTGGCCGAAGGGTCGGCTGATTCCGAGGCCTACAGCCAATTGGCGCTGCTCACCATCTTCGTACTCAGCGTTTTCCTCGGCTTCGAAGTCATCGCGAAAGTCTCGGCGATTCTGCATACCCCGTTGATGTCCGGGGCCAATGCCATTCACGGCATCATCTTGGTCGGCGCGATCCTGGTTACCGCCACGGCAGAAGAGACGCTGCCACTGGTTCTGGGTACTGCCGCCATCGTGCTCAGCGCAATCAATCTGGTTGGTGGCTTCGTTGTCACTGACCGCATGTTGGAGATGTTCAAAGGTAAAGCGGCCGACGGCACCGACGGGGGGTCCGACTCATGACCGCGACGCCGCTGTGGGTTCATTTGGCCAACTTGGTAGCAGCCGTTCTCTTCATTTTGACCCTCAAGGGGCTATCGCACCCGCGTACAGCACGACGCGGTGTCATGCTTGGCGCGCTCGGTGCCCTGATCGCCACCGTGGTGGTGTTCTTCAACCGCGAGGGCTGGCCGGGGGATATTCCGGTGCGCAACCTGGTGCTCATTCTGGGCGCGATTCTGGTTGGCAGTCTCATCGGTTTGGTCGCTGCTCGGCGAGTGGAAATGACGCAGATGCCGCAGATGGTGGCGCTGTTCAATGGTGTCGGTGGCGGCGCGGCCGCATTGGTGAGCGTCATCGAGTACCTGGAGTCCGCGACCGAGAACAAGGCGGCACTTGCCGCAACCGTGTTCACCGTGATCGTTGGTTCAGTCTCATTCAGCGGATCGATTGTCACTTTCCTGAAACTGCAGGAGTTGATCACTACCCGACCGCTGGTGCTGCCCGGCGGCAAGTACATCACCATGTTGGTGGCTGCTGCCGGAATCGTGGGTGGGATCTGGCTAGTCGTTGACCCGCAGACCTGGCTGCTGATTTCCCTGCTGGTGCTGTCGTTGGTCTTCGGTGTGCTGTTCGTACTGCCAGTCGGCGGAGCGGATGTCCCGATTGTTATCTCGCTGCTGAATGCCTTCACCGGTCTCTCAGTTGCGGCGGGTGGCTATGTGTTGGGCAACGTACTGCTCATCGTGGCAGGCACTTTGGTAGGCGCGTCCGGAACCCTGCTTACCCGACTGATGGCCGAGGCCATGGGGCGGCCGCTGACGAACACGCTGTTTGGTGCCTTCAGCGCATCGGCCAGTTCGGCCGGAGGCGGGGGGTCCGATCGACCGGTCCGTTCGGGTACTCCCAACGATGTGGCCATCATGCTCGGCTATGCCAACAAGGTCATCCTGGTGCCGGGCTACGGATTGGCAGTGGCCCAGGCGCAAAGCACGCTGCGAGAGTTGGCGGACTTGTTGACGGAGAAGGGCATCGACGTGGACTACGCGATCCACCCGGTGGCGGGTCGAATGCCCGGGCACATGAACGTGCTGTTGGCCGAGGCGAATGTGCCGTACGAGCAGCTGAAAGAGATGGATGAAATCAATCCGGAATTCCCGGATGCTGACGTCGCGCTAGTGGTTGGCGCGAACGACGTGGTCAATCCAGCCGCCAAGACCGACCCGACTGCACCGATCTACGGGATGCCCATTCTGGACGTGAACTCCGCGCGCCAGGTGGTCTTCTTGAAACGCTCAATGCGCCCCGGGTTTGCCGGTATTGAAAACGAACTGCTCTTTGAACCCAAGACCACACTGCTGTTTGGTGACGCAAAGGATTCGCTCACCAAGGTCGTCACCGCTGTCAAAGAAGTCTGAATTGACGCTTCGGTGAAGTTCTCTGACGCCGACGAAGCGACCATGCGGCAGGCGCTGAAGTTGCTCGTGGGGCCTTTCCAGGATGTGCCGGTTGCGGCGCTAGTTGTGGATCCTGATGGGACGGTTATCGGTTCTGGCGTGAATGAGCGGGCAGGCGACACCGACCCGACCGCACATGCGGAGATTCGCGCGCTGCGAGCTGCCGGTGAGTCGCGGGGTAGCTGGCGGCTGGACGGTTGTTCGCTCGTCGCCACGTTGGAGCCCTGCCCCATGTGTGCCGGTGCCGCGGTCAGTAGCCGAGTTGATCGGATCGTCTTCGGGGCCTACAACCCCGACTACGGTGCCTGCGGTTCGTTACTGGACATCCCGCGAGATCCACGAATGCCGCATCGCCCGGAAGTCATTTCTGGAGTACTGGCGGCGGACTGCGGCGAATTGGTCTCGAACTTCTTTGCGCAGCAACGGATGCGAGGGGACGAATAGCGGCCTCCGGCTGCATCGGCGTAGGCCACGCCCGGTATCCTCGTGGGCGGTGGCGTGTCCGAGCGGCCAAAGGAGCACGATTCGAAATCGTGTGAGGTGTCAAAGCCTCCGTGGGTTCAAATCCCACCGCCACCGCGTTGACCGGTCCGTCAGGTTTTTGCCTGGCGGACCGGTTCCTTGTCGGACGTCGAATGGCGAGTTGCCGTCCTCGTGATTCAGCCCCGACCGAGCAGCCCTCGCCGCGGTAGATCAACCCAACGGTTTCCGGGCTATTGATCGTTTGTTCCGGCCGGGAGTTCCAGATCCATGGCTGTTGCGATAGCCGCTGCGGATCTTCGGCCGTCGTGGTGCCGTTCCGCGAATGCTCTACCGGCGATCGTGAGTTCGCGACGGAGCTCGTGATCGGCGACTAACTCGCGTATCGAGTCTTCCAAGGTCGCGGCGTCAATCGCGATCAGCGGCACCTCCTCACCGTAGGCTGCGAGCGCCTCCGGGCCAGGATCTGTGACCAATGCTGCTCCGGCGGCCATCGCTTCGATACCGGCGACGCCAAGAATTCCCATGCCGAGTTGATCAACAAAGATATCCGCCTGACTCATGATCGCTGGCACTTCCTCATGGGGAAGATGTTCGTAGCGCGCGTACCGGATGACTCCCTCACCAGCCAGGCGGCGCAGGACTGGGTCAATGAGATGCGTTCCCTTGAGCAAAGAGGAGGAGGGCAGGTGAACCACCAGGGGTGGCAGATTGCTCTCTTCGTTGGCGTGGTCGGATGGGAACGGAAAGTCCGCGAGATTCACCACTACCGGCACCCACTGCGCGCCAGCAGTCGTGCCCAACAGATCCGGGGTGCTGACCATCACCGGCCCTTC
Source organism: Actinomycetes bacterium (assembly GCA_022599915.1). Taxonomy (NCBI): domain Bacteria; kingdom Bacillati; phylum Actinomycetota; class Actinomycetes; species Actinomycetes bacterium. Next base: position 4,939 of record JAHZLH010000060.1, on the reverse strand, counting down.
CCAGTTCGCCAGTTCTTCGTGGACGATCCGGGTGCTGTCTCGCAGGGTTTCGGTGAGGTCTGCGGCGGCAGGATTGGTGAAGGGTGAGTCGTGGTGGGTCCTGATGTGGATGTCCGGGCGGCGAATATCTGACCCATGGAATATGAGACCGACGCGATACCCGGCGTCCCGCAGGATGCGCGCTTGCCGAAAACCCGATCGCCGCGAGGGAATGCGAGCGGGGTCGGCGGCAGCCAGGGGTGCGCCCGACTCGAGGATGATCGCTTGCGTCTTCGTCACGAGATTGAGCAGACCGCTGGTGCGGCGATCTAGCGAGTTGAGTGATTGTTCCGGGATGGTCAGGTCTGCCGGGTAGGCGAAGAACCGGTCGCTGCTGCCGATCTCGACTGACACCGCGTCAACTCCGGCGGTTCGAAGGGAACGAGCCCAGGCGTACGCCTGTCCGGCGCTGTTCTTTGGCCCGATGAGGAGTTGCGGCGAGGGTGTGGCTGCGTCGCCAGGTGCCCCGATCGCATCGGTATAGATCGCGGCGAGTCGTTGCTCCTGCGCCTCCCAGGTCTGCGGGTCTGTCAGTTCGGTAGTGATTTGAGACCGATACTTGTCCGGATTCTCGATCACCTTGCTCAATGCCGCGGCGAAGTCTGCTGGGTCAGCAGGCTTGCTTGTTTCGCCGATCCTGGCGTCGCGGATGAACTCGCCAACCACTCCGAGATCGGTCGCCACGATCGGCAGGCCAGCTAGGAGGTACTCCCGGAACTTGGTGGGCAGCGCCAGACCGTGATTTCCCGAGGGGCGATGCGGTGCCAATCCGATATCCGCAGTGCGCAGGTACGACGGAACCTTGTCTGCCGGAACGTAGTCGACCTGATGGAATCGATGGGCAACCCCATCGGCCGCCGCTTGCTGTTGCACGTTGCGCAACTGGCGTCCCTTGGGGCTGACGGTGACCAGATGCGCGGTTGGCAAGTACTTCAGTGCCGCAACCGCGTCGGACAACCCGCGGATTTCGGAGATGATGCCGACGTAGACCAGCAAGGGCGCGTCCGCTGGTACGCCGGCGTCTGAGCGGATGTCTCGGAACTGTGAGTCGATGCCCGCGCGTGGCGCGTTCTCGATGACAACCGGGGTGGTGGGTAGCTGAAACTCTTTCACCATCATGTTGGCGATGGTGTCGGAGACGGTGATGTTGACGTCAGCTTCGTCAATCATCTGGCGCTCGAGAGCTGAAAGCGCTGCCGTGTGGTACGCATGCGGCCGCTCCATGCCGGGAGTCCACTCGTGGGCGTCGTAAATGACCGGTACTGCCAGACCTTGGTTGCGCATGCGGTTACGAGCCCGCGCCGCAATTCCGAGCAGTGAAGGGTCGTGGACGTGGATTGCGTGCGGAAGAAGCACGTCCAAGGCCGGTCCGAATTGTTCTTCGAGATCGCCGATGACCGGGTAGGCGCTCTCCGGGTCAGCATGGGAACGCTTTCCCAGCAGTCGGTTGGCCTTGCGCTGGTGGTACCGATTCCGTTCAGCACCGGTAGTAAAGGACTCTTTATTGTCCCGATATACCGAGCGACGCCAGCGCGCCAGTCGGTTGCGAACCCGACTCTGGAACGGAACTCGCTCCCCCGGCTGCAGCATGTCTCGCTCCCGCTGCGACCGGCGTTCTGCTGTCATATCGGCCGATTCGCCGGAATAACCAATAAGTCGAGTGAGCGGGGATCCTGGTGGGGCATCACGTTGCGAGCGAATAGTGGTCGGGCGCACCGGCAAGCGGATGACCACGGCGTTGCCAACGAGAAACCAATCTCCGTCGGGCACGTCATCTGGCGCCCTGCCGAGCAGGATGGACTGATATCCAAAACGCGCCAGCGAGTCAGCAACTTTCTGTACTCGGGAGTCACCAACCACGGCGTTCTGGACTAGCGAGACAACCGTCTTTGGTCGGGCTTGGCGATCAAAGAGAAACCGTGGCGTTGGCGGGCGCATTAGTCGGAGCGGATCGAGAAGATCGTGAACGGCCTGCCGGGAGACCGGGACACCTTTTTCGTTGAGCTCTGCCAAGATCCCGGCGGCGGTTTCCTGGTCGGCGAGAACTGCTGTGTCGGGGAGCCATTCGCTGAGGATTTGGGCGAACGGCTGGCTTTTGACGTCGGCGCACACGACTGCCTGCACCTCATCGAAGTTCGCGTCATCGATGATCTGGTGCAACTTCTGCTCGGCCCAGTGCGGCTTGTCGTCCGGGTTCAGCCGCCCAGTTCTGCCGCTCCGTTTGGGCGCCGTGGGTACGCGCACGGTCTCGACTGGTCCCCATTTCGCCAACTTCTGGTTGACGGTAACGTTCTTCTTCGCCGTGAGTAGCAAAATCATGCGGTGGCCATCCGGATCACTCGATCGACAGCGGGAGCGAGTAGCTGCTCACGGGACAGCCGCTCGCCGAACTCCTGTGCTGCACGGAACCGCGTGCCATCATCGTTGCGCCCGTCGGCGATTGCCGCTCGAATCGCGGCGATGACGGCGTCGGCGTCCGTGGGATCGGCGGGGTGGATCCGGGGGTAGTCCTTCAGCACCCGCATGGTGTCGCTAGCCGGGCTGACTAGTGCCGCGATGGGAAGTCCGGTGGCCGCGTACTCGTACGGTTTGGCACCGGTGACGAGTTCGCCACCCTGCTTGCCCAGCAGCAATGCGTCCAACTGAGCGTATTTGCCTGGAAGCTGGTTTCGCGGAAGCTGCTGCCGCCACTGGACGTTCGCCGCTGGTTCCAGTTGTTTCCTGGGGGTCGGATTGATTCCGTTACCAAGTGAACCCAGCAACTGCAATGGGGCCAGTTGCTGGTCGGTGTCCGTGATCTGCTTCCAGGCAAGCAGCACCGACTCGAGCGGGAACTGCCCTGCGACCGGCCCGACGTGGCCAACCCGCAGCGGATCAGCTGACGGGTTCGCGATCTCGGCCGGTTGAACTGACGCAGTGTCCCAGCCGTTCTCCACGACTCGGATCTTGTTTGCTGACTCGGTGAACCGACCCCCGATCATTTCCGCGATCGGTGGATTCACGAACCAGATCTCCGCGCAAACGGCGAGCCATTGCTGAAAGAGATTCTCCCGCCGAGCTTGCTCGTCGGATTGCTCCCGCGTGCGCAAATCTAGGATGGCGCAGTCCCGGTCATCGAGAATAATAGGTACCCCTGTGGCTAGGCCGAACTGCGCAGCTACTTCCAGGCTCACGTAGGGGCTACCCGAGCCGATCACCAGGTCCAGCGACTTCTGCCGCTGGATGGCGTGGAGCATCTGGGTGGCTCTCGGCAGCCAACTGCCGGTGTCTGCCTCCGGAAATCGCTGACGCGCGTTCTCCCACTTTTTGACACGAGCGGGTGAGGCTGAGGCTCGCCCAGCGGACCAGTCGTTCACCATGGGCCAGGAGGTTTCCGGGAAGAACGGGACCCGATGCAGACTGATCCGCGGGTCTATCCGTCGTTCTACTTCGAGGTCGGCTCCGTAGTGCAGCAGGAAGGCTTCGCGGCTGGCGGTGACCACGCTTACATCGACACCGGCCGCTGCCAGGCCATTTGCCAACGCAAGCGGGCGGTACGCGCCAGTCCCTGGGAAAGGTGGAAAGCCCCAGCAAACGATGGCGATGTGCGGCGGGGCTGCTGACACCGTCCGAGTATGGCACAGCGCGCCCTCCCCGCTAGGTTCACCAACACGGCTTCGGTCGCGAGTTCGCGGTACCCCGCCGACTGCACTTGTGAGCCGCGGGCACCGCTCCGGTTCGGCCCTTGGTCGCAGGTCCGCGGGAAGATCAGCGTCCCGGTGGTGATTGCTGGGCGGCGTAGCCACGCAACTGCTCGGCGACGAAGCGGCGTGCTCGCGGTGGAAAGGCCTCGCTGTTCCCACCCAGGTGAGGGGTGATGAGTACACCAGGTGCCTGCCACAACGGGTGATCCGGTGGCAGCGGCTCGGGGTCAGTAACGTCCAGGGCGGCACGCAACCGACCCGCCGTGGTTTCTGCGGTCAGTGCGGCAGTATCCACCAAAGGTCCCCGGCCGACGTTGACCACCAGCGCGCCATCCTGCAACTGGGCGAGGCGCTTAGGCCCCAGGAACCCGGTTGTCTGCGGGGTGAGGGGCAGCACCAGGATCACGATGTCGAAGTGGGCTAGGTCCCGGTCAAACTCGATCAGACTCTTTGCGCCTCCCGAGGCGCTGCGGCTGAAGGCGGTGACCTCCGCCTCGAACGGCGCCAAGCGTGCCGCGATTGCTTGGGCTACTGGCCCCCAGCCGACGATGGCAATCCGACTATCCGCCAAGGTGCGGCGGCGTTCATGTCGCCAGACGCCCGCGGGCAGGTCACGCGCGGCGATATCGATTCCCCGCTGGCTGGCGATGATCAGACCGACGGTCAGCTCTGCCGTACTGGTGTCATGGACTCCCGCGGCTCGTACTAGTCGAACGCGGGGGCTGAGGATCTCCTGGATGCCTTCTACTCCGGCCGTCAGCGTTTGCAGCACCTCAAGATTTGGCATCTGCTGCGCCAGTTCTATGTCGCTCCATTCGCACAGGTAGGGCGGGACGTAGTAGTTGACCTGGGCCAATACCTCGGGCTCGGGCCGGGGTTGGCCATTGTCGTAGTTGGAGTAGGACAGCCCGGTCAGGGTGGGCGGGTTCAGCCACTCCGGGAGAAGCACCACCTTGTCCGTCATGTCGCACCTACGCTTCGGGTTACCATCGCTGGTTGAACTTGCGGTGCTGCAATATCTTGCAGCTACACCTTGCGGAGTGCTGCAAGCCTAGAGAGGAGCAAGGGATTTCGCCCGAAGTTGGCGGCTCGCGGGCGGTGACGCCTGCGGTCGAGGTGGCGGAGGATGCGGGATTCGAACCCGCGAGGGGTGTTGCCCCAACACGCTTTCCAAGCGTGCGCCATAGGCCACTAGGCGAATCCTCCGCTCACGAGGG
>JAHZLH010000059.1 GCA_022599915.1 Actinomycetes bacterium | reverse complement strand
CTTCGCGGTGGACTTCTTCGCGGTGGACTTCTTCGCGGTGGACTTCTTCGCGGTGGACTTCTTCGCGGTGGACTTCTTCGCGGTGGACTTCTTCGCGGTCGGCTCGGAATCTATGCCGAGACCCGCTGCCGCTTGCCCCTTGGCTACTGCCTCTTGAGCTGCCGCTTGCCCCTTGGCCACTGCTTCCTGGGCTGCCGCTTGCCCCTTGGCCACTGCCTCGTGGGCAGCCGATTGGCCAGAGGCAGCGAGCCCCTTCACCTTTGCGGCCGCTTCACTGACCGTCTTGCCAGCTTCGGATACCGCCGACTTCGCCGTGGTCGAGGACGAGTCTGCAGCGCCAAGTACCGTTCCGGTTGCCCGGTCCGCGGCACGCTGCTGCTCCTTACGGATCTGGTCTTCCAGCCGGTTAAGGTGCTGCCGCACAGCAGCTAGTTCCTCTTCCCGCACAAAACCCATCCGACCAACGGTGCGATCCACCTCAGTACGGATCAGACCGGTGAGTAGATCACGATTGGTCTGCGCAGACTCCACCAACTCATCGGTCAAGGTCTGCATTTGCTCCTGGCTCACTGACGAGAACTCAACGCTCTGCGACACCAATGCTTCAGCCAGCTCACGGGCCCGTTGGACCGTCACCTCGCCCAGGCCTCCCGCTACTTGCAGGTAACCACGCAACACGTCCAGCATCTGGATCACACTCCGATCGGGTCAGTCATGGCAAGATCCACTATGTCCAAGGTAGCGTGATCGCGTCTGCGCAGTAAGGTTGCGGTCAAGACAAAGGAGAGTGCATGGCGACCGAGGGTGAGGTCAAGATGGCCATCGACGCCCTAGTGGAGCGAATGGAGGAGCTCGACGTCGAGAAGTTGAAGCAACTCCCCGACCGTCATCTCGCGCTCTATCTCCTCGATCTGGACACCTCATTTGCCGGTGAAATGGCCGGCGGTCGGATCATCAACATCCGTACTGAAGAAGGCGACTACCAGGCACAACTCCGGCTCATCTGCACCAGTGACGATTTCGTGGCTTTGGAGAAAGGTGACCTCCACTTCGCGCAAGGCTGGGCCACGGGTCGATTCCGGCTTGACGCTAGTTTCCGGGACTTGCTCAAACTACGAGCTCTCGCCTAAACCTCCGGCTAGCACTGCTTCAGCCACCATCTTCATCGTCGTCCTGCGATCCATGGCCGCCTTTTGCAGCCAACGAAATGCCTCGTTCTCTGACAATCCGTAGGCCGCCATTAGCCGCGACTTCGCCCGCTCGACTGCTTTGCGAGTTTCAAGATCCTGCGACAGTTCCTCCACCCGATCACCCAGCTGCCGCATCTCCGCGAACCGTTGCCGAGCCAACTCCAAAGCGGGTAGCAGATCGACAGTAGACCATGGCTTCACCAGATAGGTCATCGCACCAGCGGCCACTGCCTGCTCAATCAACTCGCGTTGGCCGTAGGCGGTAAGCATGACGACCGCACTTTTCCCATCTGCCGAAATCTGGCGGGCGGCTTCCAATCCATCCAGCACCGGCATACTGATGTCCAGCAAGGCAATGTCTGGGGATAGCTCCCGACAGAGTTCCACGGCTTCGGCGCCGTCCCCACATTGCCCGACAACGCTGAAGCCCAACTCTCGCAGTTGCTCCACCAGATCCATCCGGATGACGGCTTCATCCTCTGCTACGACTATCGTGCTAGCCCTCGACTCAGCCGGCAATGTCATATCAGCCACGCGGACCTTACCTACCTGAACCGTTCTGAATACAGCGGCGGTACTCTTCCTTCTGAGCCCCGGTATCCCAACCGGTAGAGGAAGCGGTCTCAAACACCGTCCAGTGTGGGTTCGAATCCCACCCGGGGCACATCTGCCGATTCACGGCCCCTCCACGGCTGGCGCCGCGATCGCGGACAGCACCCCGTTGACAAATCGTGGCGACTCATCTGTAGATAGTTCCCGCGCCGCTGCTACAGCTTCGGAAATCGCCACCGCTGCCGGGACCTCGTCGCTGTAGCGCAACTCCCACACCGCTACCCGCAGGGTGGCCCGATCCACTGCGGGCATGCGCTCGATGGTCCACCCAATGGCGGCCCCGTTCACCAGATCATCGATCTCGCCTCGATGGTCCGCCACACCGGAAACCAGTTCGACGGTGTAGTCATTCAGGTTGGGGTTACCCATCTCAATGCGGCGCTGCTGATGCTGCGCCAAAACATCCAAGGGGGCTTCCTCTCGGGCATCGGCCTCAAACAGGATGTCTAGTGCCCGGCGCCGTGCCTTTCCACGTGCCGACACCTAGTTGACTCGACCTAGGTAGGAGCCGTCGCGGGTGTCCACCTTCACCCGAGTCCCGGAGTCAACGAACAACGGCACCTGAATCTCAGCACCGGTCTCCAAGGTGGCGGGCTTAGTGCCTCCCGAAGAACGATCGCCCTGCAACCCAGGCTCAGTGAAGGTGATCTCCAACTCCACAGAGGCTGGCAGCTCGACGTACAACGGATTACCTTCATACATGGCAATGGTGGCGTTGTTGTTTTCTAGCAGGTAATCCACCGCATCGCCGATCACGGCATTGGTCACTGGGATCTGGTCGTAGGTACTGGTGTCCATGAAGACGTAGGAATCACCATCTTGATATAGATACTGCATTTCCCGCTTGTCCACGTTGGCGGTCTCTACCTTGACCCCCGCGTTGAAAGTCCTATCCACTACCTTGCCGGAGAGCACGTTCTTCAGCTTGGTGCGGACAAAAGCACCGCCTTTACCGGGCTTCACATGCTGAAACTCCACCACAGTCCACAGTTGACCGTCGAGATTTAGCACCAGGCCGTTTTTCAAGTCGTTGGTGGTCGCCACGTCTTTCTCCAGTTCGCTTGGTTGGTCAGCCGAGCCGCACCAACTCGCGCGGCGCCATGGTGAGGCGCCGGGAGCCAGCGGCGGTGACCAACCAGGTATCTTCGATCCTCACTCCCCCATAGCCCGGCAAATAGACGCCGGGCTCGATGGTGAGGACGTCTCCAGGCCCAATGGTATCGGCGCTACTACTCGACAGCATTGGAGCCTCATGGATCTGCAGCCCGACGCCGTGTCCTAGACCATGGCTAAAGAACCTAGCCAGCCCGTTGAGCCGCTCCCGCGCCACTGCGTCGGGAACTTGGGCCGACACTCCGACCGCCAGTTCGGTAGCAGCCCCATCGGCTGCCACGAGCACCTCATCGTGCAACTCCTGCTGATGCGGGTTCGGCTCGTCTCCTACGACAAACATACGAGTCATGTCGCTGTGGTAGCCATTGATGCGCGCGCCAGCGTCAATCTTGAGTAGATCACCCGACCTGATCCGAATATCCGTCGGCTCATGGTGCGGAATCGCACTGTTGGGGCCAGTCGCCACGATGGTCGAAAAAGCCGGAGCTTCCGCCCCATGATCAACCACAAGACGTTCCAACCGAGTCGCGATTTCCTGCTCAGTCACTCCCGGCGCGATGTAGTGCAGTACGTCATCCAGCGCCAGCGTGATGATCTCGGCGGCTCGTTCTAACTGCGCAATCTCGTAGGCGTCTTTGACTCGACGCAGTTCAGCAACGACTCCGGTCGTTTCCAACAACAACTCTTGGCCAGCGATCTCGACCAATCCGCGATGCCGGTCGAGGGTGAGGTGGTTTGCTTCAATCGCGAGCGGTGAAATGTTGCGAGCCATTCCTAATCGGACTGCGCCAGCGGCGCTATCCCGCGCGATCTGCACTTCTAGCTCGGGGCACTGAGCAGCCGCTTGTTCTTGATAGCGGCTGTCTGTCACCAGAACTGCCGTATCTGACCCCAACACCAGACAGCCGTTCGAGCCCGTGAACCCAGTCAGGTAGCGCACGTTTGTGGGATCGGTGACCAAGAGCCCACCAGCGCCACAGTCATGGGCGCCGGCAATCGCTCGGTTGCGACGCTGCGCGTACTCGGGTCCTACCGCCATGGTCGCTAGTTTCGCTCTGCGAGTGCCTGGATCGCCAACTGGTAGGACGTCAGTCCGAAACCAGCGATAGTCCCAGTAGCTACACCCGCCACAACACTGGTATGCCGGAACTCCTCGCGTGCTGCCGGATTGCTGATGTGAACCTCGATGAGTGGTGCAGTCAACATCGCGCAGGCATCACGCATGGCGTAGGAGTAGTGCGTGAAGGCTGCTGGATTCAAAATCACCGGGACTTGGCCATCTGCGGCCTCATGCAGCCAGTGCACAAGTTCCGCCTCATCATCGGTTTGCCTGACTTCGACACTCAGCCCGACCGCGGCAGCCCACTTTTCACAGGCGGAAACTAGGTCTTCATACGCCTCAGCGCCGTAGATCTCCGGCTCCCGCAGTCCCAGTCGCCCGAGGTTGGGTCCATTCAAGACAAGTACTCGCGTACTCATGACACCTCCTGTAGCGCAATGCGCAACATGCCTTCGTCCGGACCGACCAGCAGTCCGGGCTGACCGATTCCATCCAGCACAATGAAACGCATTGTTGCGCCTCGGGCCTTTTTATCCACTCGCATTGCGGCAACTAGCTGGTCAAAATCTGCAGCCGGATAACTGATCGGTAATCCCACCGCAGTCAGAATTTGTCGATGTCGCTGGGCCGCTTCCGCATCTAATCGTCCGGCCGCGTGAGCCAGTGACGCCGCGAAACACATCCCCACCGAGACCGCGTCGCCGTGCCGCCAGCGATACTGCTCGGCACGTTCGATCGCGTGTCCCAACGTATGGCCGTAGTTCAACACCTCCCGGCCCAGTTCCCGATCCACGGATTCGGTCAAATCGTCTGCCACCACCGCGGCTTTGACTTGCACCGCACGTTCCACCAATTCAGTCAGCACCGCAGAGTTCGGGTCTAGCGCCACTTCTGGACCCGCCGACACTAAATCCAAGATCACCTGATCCCTGATGAAACCAGCCTTAATAACCTCAGCCAGCCCGGCGGCCAGATCGGGGCGCGGCAATGTAGTCAGTTGATCAAGATCACAGAAGACCGCGTGTGGCGGGTGAATCGCCCCCACCAGATTCTTACCCGCGGCGGTGTTAATTCCAGTTTTGCCGCCAACAGCAGCGTCCACCATGCCGAGTAAAGTGGTGGGCACCTGAATGATCGGTACACCGCGCAGCCAGGTGGCCGCGACAAATCCGGCAAGATCAGTGGTCGCCCCACCGCCAAATCCGATCAAGCAGTCGGTACGAGTGAAACCAGCAGCGCCGAGTGCCTCCCAGCAGGAGGCAGCCGATTCAACTGTTTTCGCTTCCTCAACATCAGCCAACGGAATCACCAGTGGCTGCCGACCCGTTTCCGCAATCCGATCGGCCAACTCGACCGCCATTGCGTTGAAGAAGGGCGCACACAGTACGCCCACTCGTTCAGTTCGCTCCGGGATGGCCGCGACGATGTCGTCAGTGAGTTGCCGCCCGATAGTCACCCGGTAGGGCTGATCGCCAGCGACCATGACTTCGGTGCTCATTGCTTATGCCCCACTTCCGCTAGCGACACGACCTCGTGGGCCACGTCCTCGATCGTACGACCGTCGGTGCCCACCTCGTGAGTCGCGAGTTCGCGATACAACGGTTCACGCTGTTTCAGCTGAGATAGCCAGGTGGTGCGGACGTTTCCCAGCAGCAGTGGTCGCGGGCCACTTATGCCTGCCCGTTTGGCGGCTTCAGTGGCGCCCACTTGCAGCCACACCAGGGGTAACCCGGCGAGATCAGCACGGGTGTCAGCATCCAGCACTGCCCCACCACCGATCGCCAACACACCTTGATGATCAGCTACTGCAGCCGCCACCGCAGATCGCTCTCGAGCACGAAACCCTTCCTCCCCTTCGGCGATGAAGATGTCCGGAATGCTCATCTGAGCAGCAACTTCGGTGTCTTTGTCAGTGTCGCGAAACTCTAGGCCCAACTGTTCAGCGACCACCGCACCGACCGCAGATTTTCCAGACCCGGGTGCACCAATCAGCACAAGGACTGGCGACATTACCGGATCGCCATCGAATCGAGATACGTCTGCAAGTTACGCGAGGTTTCGCCCACGCTATCGCCGCCACACTTCTCCAGTAGCGCATCGGCCAGCACTAAGGCCGCCATGGCTTCAGCCACCACACCCGAAGCTGGCACCGCGCAGACATCGGAGCGTTGGTTGATCGCCACTGATTCTTCGCCAGAGGCGACGTCCACCGTTCGCAGGGCACGGGGAATCGTGGAAATCGGTTTCATCGCGACTCTCACCCGCAATATTTCTCCGGTGGACATACCGCCTTCCACACCGCCGCTATTGCCGGAAGTACGGCGCAATTCACCGGACTCACTGACGATTTCGTCCTGAGCCGCAGACCCTCTGGTCCGCGCGAGTTCGAACCCCGCGCCGAACTCCACCCCTTTCATGGCCTGGATTCCCATCATGGCTCCGGCCAACCGAGCGTCGAGTCGACGATCCCAGTGGACGTGTGACCCAAGACCAGGTGGTAGACCCCGAACGACGACCTCAACTACACCACCAAGCGTGTCGCCTTCCTTATGAGCGGCTGCAATTTCGGCTTGCATGGCCTCAGTGCCTGCCGGGTCGAAGCAGCGAACCGGATCAGCGTCCAAGGCCACAACATCGTTCGGTCCTGGCAATTTCAGACCGGCGCTAGCTGCAGTACCGATCGAGACCACGTGACTCACGATGCTCACATCAGCCGCTTGCTGCAGGAAGGCGCGAGCGACCGCACCGAGTGCGACTCGGGCAGCTGTTTCCCGGGCACTGGCCCGTTCGAGCACCGGGCGGATGTCGTCGAAGTTGTACTTCTGCATGCCCACCAAATCGGCGTGACCGGGGCGCGGTCTGGTGAGTGGTGCATTGCGGGCCAGATCGGCAAGCTCGTCGGCTGGTACCGGATCGGCAGCCATCACCTTTTCCCATTTGGGCCATTCGGAATTTCCCACGGTGAGAGCAACGGGACCACCCATGGTGATGCCGTGTCGGACACCACCAAGGAAGGTGATCTCGTCCGCCTCAAACTTCATCCGAGCGCCACGTCCGGCACCCAGTCGGCGGCGGGCCAGATGCTCGGCCACATCCGCGGTGGTAATCGAGACCCCAGCGGGCAGACCCTCAAGGGTGGCAACTAGGGCGGGGCCGTGGGATTCCCCGGCGGTCAACCAACGCAACATAAGCCCAATTGTCGCATCGATTCGAGGGCGAGCGCGACGGCGGCACGCTCAGTCAGTTTTTCTGGCCGTTCTTTTTCGGTTTCTTGGCAGCGGCCTGCGCCTTCTGCTTGTCCTTGTTTTTGTCTTTATTCTTCGCCGTTGGCGCCGGTGTTGGCGTGTCCTCCGGTTTGGGGGCCGGGGTCGGCTCTGCGGCTGGCAGGTTCTTGGGTTCGGTGACCTCGAGGTTCTCCAGCGAGAAGAACCGACCGCCAAGATTGAGGGTCAAACTGCCAGCGTCGTCAGCGCCACCCGCAACCGTCAGCGTGGTCAGCAGGAACGCTCGTTCCAACTGCTCCAAGTTACTGACGAAGGTTTTGAGCTGGCTGTAACTGCCGGTGGCATTCATGGTGTAGGGCAGCCCCACCAACTCGAGATTGCCGGGGGCGCCCTCAATCGCAACTGGGTCACTGGCAGAAATACTGGTCAAACTGACACCTGCACTCCCTGCGGCTTGTTCCAGCGAACGCACTAGCGCGGGCTGCTCCATGCTGGCCGGCATCTTCGCCTGAACCGCCTGTACTTCTTTGATCTTGGCGGGGACCTCAGCTACCTGGGACTTTAGTTGCGCCAGTTTTGCCGTCAACTGTTGATTCTGCACCTCTTGATCCGCAATGGCAGTGTTCAGTTCATCCAATTGACCGCGCGCCGGGCTAATGATTAAGAAGTACCCGATCAGCAGCAGTAACAACGACCCAATGCCCCCGATCAGCAGCCACCGCGTCCTCATGTCACTCATGGCGTCCCCCCAGATTCGGCCGTCGCTGGCGCACTCGGTGCCGGCGTAGCTCCTGCCGCCGGATCTTGACCCGGCAAGGCCGCGGTGTAGCGACCAGACAATGCATTCGGACTCAGATTGGCCGTTGAATTCCAGGTGACTGGTCCACCAGTCGTTTCACCTTCGGTCGCCGCATCTGCCTTGCTGGCCGTTGCCATGAACGGATAGGTGTAGTCCTGCAGACCGGTGAGACTGTCCAACCACGCCGCTACCTGGTTGTAACTGGACGCGGTTCCGGTGAAAGTCATCGTTCCTTCAGAAGGCTGCAGCGGGAATACTCCGCCTGGGCTAGCTTCTTCTGATCCGGCTTCAATGATCTGACCACCGATGGACTCCAACGTCACCCCAGCAGGCGTGGAGAACGAGAGTTGGTTCAGCAAGAATGACCACCGAACCTCACGTGACATCGCCAGCGTCAACGACTGTTGCCCCTGTTCAGCGGCCAGGAAGATGGGCGGGATTTCGCTGTACT
>JAHZLH010000058.1 GCA_022599915.1 Actinomycetes bacterium | reverse complement strand
TCGGTCTTCGTCACGGGCGCGGGCGGGGCCGTCGGCAGCATGGCCGGCCAGTTCGCCCGGCTTCTGGGAGCCAGCAAGGTGGTCGGCAGTGCCGGAGGCGAGGAGAAGTGCGCCTGGTTGAAGGACGAGTGCGGTTTCGATGAGGTGATCGACTACCGCACGGCAGATGTCCGCGCGGGCCTCGGTGAGGCATTCCCGGACGGAATCGACCTGTTCTTCGACAATGTCGGCGGCGAAACCCTAAATGCAGTTCTGGGTCAGATTCGCGACCACGCCCGCATCGTGATGTGTGGCGCTATCTCAAACTACGACAGTAAGGAACTGCAGCCCGGGCCGGCCAACATCATTAACGCGATCTCCCGAAGGGCACTGCTCCAGGGGTTTATCGTTCTTGATCACTTCGACCGGGCCCAGGAGGCCTCCCAGGAAATGGCCCAGTGGTTGCTTGCTGGCCGCTTGCAGTCTCGAGTCGATGTCACCGAAGGTCTAGAGCATGCCCCTGATGCGCTGATTGGGCTCTTTACCGGCGCCAATATTGGGAAAACATTAGTCGCGGTGTAGCCAGGGCCGACCGGCCACTCCAGTGAGCAAGATCCACCGCCGGACAGCTGCCCTACTGGACGAGTTCGAACACACTGAAGATCGGCATGTACAGCGCAATGATCATGGCACCAATCAGACCACCGACCACCGCGATCATGATCGGCTCAATCAGCGATGTCAGCGCCTCAGTGGTTGCTTCCACTTCTTGGTCGTAGAACTCGGCGATCTTGAAGAGCATCGCGTCCAGTGAGCCGGTGTCCTCCCCGACAGACATCATCTGCACCACCATGGCCGGGAAGACTGGATGTTGCAGTAGGGGTCGCGCCAGCGGCTCACCGGATCGTACCGAATCCTCTACGTCTCGGGTCGCGCGAGCAATCACGACATTGCCCGAGGTGTCCGCGACGATATCGAGCGCCTGCAAGATCGGAACGCCAGCATGAATCATCGAACCCAGGTTCCGAGTAAAGCGAGTAAGAGCGATCTTTTGGAACAGGTCGCCGAACACTGGGAGTTTCAGTTTGATCGGGTCCACCACGTTACGGACCCTTTCATGGTTCTTGAACTTGCCCCACAGAATGCCGGCCACGATCAGCAGTACCAGGATCAGCGGCGCTGTCACTTTCAAAATGCCCGAAAGAATGACCAAGATTCGAGTCGGCAGCGGTAGTTCGCCACCCAATCCGGCGAATAAATCCTCAAAGACCGGCACGATGAACAACAGCATGCCGGTGAGCGCCAAAAGCGCGAAGACAAACACCACGACCGGATAGGTCATGGCTGACTTGACCTTTTGCCGCAGTTTCACCTCGGCCTCAAAGGTTTCCGCGATTTGCAACAACGTTTGGTCGAGGAACCCGCCAACCTCGCCGGCGCGGATCATATTAATCATCAGCGGCGGGAAAACATTTTCATGTTGCGAGAGAGCGCCCGAAAGTGAACTGCCGGATTCAACATCGGCACGAACCTCGCCAATCACCTCAGCAAGTTTCTTATTTTCGGTCTGCTCTTCCAGGATTGACAGCGCCCGCAGCAACGTCAGCCCAGAGTTGATCATCGTGGCGAACTGGCGACAAAGAATAGCGACATCTTTGAGTTTGATCTTCTCGCCCAAGCCGGGGATCTTGATCTCTCGGTTCAGGCCACTGCCCGCTTCGTTGATCGAAATGGGCGCATAACCCATGTCCTTCAACTTGTTGGCTACCGCAGCGGGCGATTCAGCGTCAATCTTCCCTTTAACAACTTTCCCAGCGCGATCGCGCACTTGGTAGTCATACGTTGCGGTAGCCATCTAGGGTCACCCCCTGCCACATAGCCGGTTGAAGTCTTCGAGGTGGTGACACTTTTCTACACCCGTCTCGTAACTGATCTTGCCACTTTGCACTAACTGCGCCAAGTGTTGATCCATGGTGTGCATGCCGTGTTTCGCACCCGCCTGCATGGCTGAGTAGATCTGATGGGTTTTTCCTTCTCGGATCAAGTTCCGAACCGCAGGAGTGACTACGAGAACCTCGGTGGCCACCGCACGCCCTTTCCCGTCCCGGGTTTTGCACAGCGTCTGACAGACCACGCCCTGCAGTGAACCGGCCAACTGCTGGCGGACCTGCTGTTGCTGATGAGGCGGGAACACGTCAATCATGCGGTCAATAGTCTGCGCGGCGTCTTGCGTATGAAGCGTGGCAAAGACGAGGTGGCCAGTTTCGGCTGCGGTGAGGGCTACCTGAATCGTCTCCAAGTCCCGCATCTCACCAACCAGGATGATGTCTGGGTCTTGCCGCAGGACATGTTTCAACGCATTGCCAAATGACCAAGTATCGGCACCGACCTCACGCTGATTGACCAGACACTTCTTGTGCTTGTGCAGGAACTCAATCGGGTCTTCGACGGTCATGATGTGCTCATCGCGAGTCTCATTGGCGAAGTCGATCAGCGAGGCCAGTGTGGTTGACTTGCCGGAACCGGTGGGCCCCGTCACCAACACGAATCCTCGTGGCTTCGCGGCAAATTCACGAACTGCTGGTGGAATACCCAACTCTTCCAGCGGCTTGATCTCAAATGGGATGGCGCGGAAGGCGGCACCCAGTGCTTCTCGCTGCTTGTACAGATTCACACGAAAACGCCCGCGACCAGGCAACGTGTAGGAGAAGTCAAGTTCCAGATTTTCTTCAAAGGTCTCGCGCTGGCCCTGAGTTAGCGCGGCATACATCACTCGCTGCACCATGCCGGAGTCCAACTCCGGAAACTCTTCAAGTTCCCGCAAGCCACCGCGAACTCGGATCATCGGCCGCGTACCGATGGTGAGATGCAGATCCGAAGCACCCGCATCCATCATGGCGTCCAACACCTCTGGCAGCGAGATGTCGTGCTCTTCAGTC
>JAHZLH010000057.1 GCA_022599915.1 Actinomycetes bacterium | reverse complement strand
GCCGGCTTGCCGCAGCAACTCAGCGCCATAGCCCTCGCCACAGCCCGCTTCCACGACTACCCCAGCGATCCCCGAGCTACGAATCCACTCATAGACGGCCTCATGCCTGCGGAACCAGTAGTTTTCCCGGGCAATTCCGGGCACGGTGCGCTCTCCGGTGAGGGGTAGGCCTTGTTCCGACAGCGACACTGTGGCACCTCTCCTACGCGGGTGGCTCGATTCTGCCACCTCGGTGATGGCGCTTGATTTACGCCTGCTGCATACGTCCATTCGGGTGTGAGCAAAACCCCAGGAAACCCAATTGTTGCCCTTGGCTACTGGCGAGTAACATAGCGGAAAGTAGGCTCCATATTCCGGGGTCGAACCTTATGGAGGGCCATATGAAGATCGCTGTATGCGTGAAGCAGGTGCCAGACACCTGGGCTGAAAAGAAACTGTCGGACGCCGACAAGACTTTGGACCGCGACTCGGTCGAAGCCGTAATGAACGAGCTCGACGAGTACGCCGTAGAAGAAGCGCTGCTCATCAGCGAGGCCAATGAGGGTGAAGTTGTCGCCGTCAGCATGGGCCCGGAGCGCGCCGAAGAAACTGTGCGCAAAGCGCTGCAGATGGGAGCCGACTCCGGCATCCACATCCTGGACGATGCGCTGCAGGGCTCCGACGCTGTCGCCACGTCGTTGGTGCTGGCTGAGGTGCTGAAGGATCGCGGTTTCGATCTGATCATCTTCGGCTCGGAGTCCACGGACGCGCGGATGAGCGTTGTCCCCGCGATGGTTGCCGAGCGGCTGAGCCACCCGCAGCTCACCTTCGCCAACAAGGTTGAGGTTGATGGGGGCACCGTGAAGATTCAGCGGCAGACCGATTACGGCTACGACGAGGTTGAGGGTGCGTCCCCGGCCGTTGTCAGTGTCGTGGAGAAGATCAATGAGCCGCGGTACCCGTCCTTCAAGGGCATCATGGCCGCGAAGAAGAAGCCGATCGAGACTGTCAGCCTGGGTGACTCCGGCGTTGATGGCGGTCAGGTTGGTCTGTCTGCCTCCTGGAGCGAGGTTGCCACTGCAGCCCCGCGTCCGCCGAAGGCAGCAGGCGTGAAGATCGAAGACGAGGGAGCCGGCGGCAGCAAGATCGCCGACTACCTCAGCGAGCAGAAGTTCATCTGAGGGACGAGGAGAAACGAATCATGAGTGAAGTACTAGTTCTCGTTGAGACCGACAATGGTGCGGTCAAGAAGGTTTCCCAGGAGTTGCTGACCCTGGCCCGCGGCGTGGGTGAGCCCGCTGCCGTTGTGACTGAGGCAGGCGTTGATACCGCAGCCTTGGCTGAGTTCGGTGCGGCGACGGTCTACGTCGCCGAGGCTGCTGAGCTGAACGACTACGTGGTCGGCCCCAAGGTGGACCTGTTGGCCCAGCTAATCGCGGAGAAGTCCCCGGCTGCTGTGCTGATCGCTTCCACCGCTGAGGGCAAGGAGATCGCTGGTCGTCTCGCCATCCGCGCTGGCTCCGGCGTCATCACCGACGCTGTGGCGGTTGCCGCGGACGGCACCGCTACTCAGTCGATCTTCGGTGGCTCGATCATCGTGGAATCCAAGGTGAGCACCGGCACGCCGATCATCACGGTGCGTCCGAACTCGTCTTCGGCAGAGCCCGCCCCCGCGGCTGGCACTGTCGTTCCGGTGCAGGTGCAGTTGTCCGACAGCTCCACCGGTGCCAAGGTCACTAACCGCGTCGTCGCTGAGTCCGGCGGACGCCCCGAGCTCGCCGAGGCCCCCGTTGTTGTTTCCGGTGGTCGCGGTGTCGGTGGCGAAGAAGGCTTCGGTGTCATCGAGGCGCTGGCCGACTCCCTCGGTGCAGCCGTGGGTGCGTCCCGCGCTGCCACCGACGCCGGTTGGTATCCGCATCAGTACCAGGTCGGGCAGACCGGCAAGACAGTGTCGCCCAACTTGTACATTGCCAATGGCATTTCCGGTGCGATCCAGCACCGGGCCGGGATGCAGACCTCGAAGACCATTGTTGTGGTCAACAAGGACCCGGAAGCCCCGATCTTCGAGCTCGCCGATTTCGGCGTAGTCGGCGACTTGTTCAACGTCGTTCCGCAGCTCACCGAGGAGATCAACAGCCGTAAGGGCTGAGCCCCGCAAGAACCGATACCGCCCGTCGGCGCGGCCACTTGGCCGCCCGGCGGGCGTTGTCGTTGCGGGATCTTGTGCGTCGGCCACGCTTGCCGTTGGTCGGGGTCAGCACCGCCCGCTAACCGTGACTTGGTGACCGTGCCACTGTGCCGCCGAGGTTGTTTCCCAGTGGCGAGTTCGCTAGAGATGAATGGGCAGGTCCGGACTTCGGCTACCCGCCCTCGGATGCGTACGCCAGCGAAAAGTGGGATTTATGAGTGAGACACCACCACCGCCACTCCCAGACGACAATGCCCCAATGCCACCAACTGGACCTGTTCCTGCAGGTTCTGCGCTTCCCAAGAACAATGGTCTGGCTATTGCATCGCTGATCTGCGGCATCCTCGGACTGATTTCGTGTGGGTTCACCCTGATCATCTCGCTGGCTGCCATCCTGCTGGGGGCAGTGGGTCGAGGTCAGATTCGGCGTTCTGCGGGACAGCAGCAGGGCGAAGGTATGGCAATCACCGGCCTGATCTTGGGCATCGTGGGATTTGTGATGGGGCTGATCACCCTCGCGATCCTGATCCCCGTCGTGCTGAACCAAAACGTCTAACCAAGCGCCGCGCTACTGCCCGGTTCGCGTCTGGCTGGCTGCCCGCGCACCACTGCGAAGGCGCTGCGCGGGCCGGGCTGAGAGCAGATCAGTGCTGGCCAGCAGCAGTTCAGGTGACCGGTGGTCGGTCTCATCACCAAATCCCGCATATCCTGGTAGTTGACCAACCGACTGACCGACAGGCACCGACACCGCTATGACCTATTTGGATCACGCCGCCAGCACCCCGATGCGCGCCAGCGCTCGGGAAGCCTGGCTGGACGCCACCACCGTGAGTGGTAACGCGTCATCCGGTCATGCCTCTGGCCGACATGTCCGGCGCATCCTGGAAGACGCCCGCGAACAGATCGCAGAAGATCTCACCGTTGACCCTGACCGGGTGGTCTTCACCTCCGGCGGCACCGAATCCGACAACGTGGCGGTTACCGGGGGCTATGCGGCCCGCAACCAAGCCGACCCACGGCGGCGTGTGATTGTGCTGAGCCGGATCGAGCACAAAGCGGTTATCGAGCCAGCTGAGCACCTGCAAGGACAAGGCGCAGAACTTGAGTGGCTGGACGTAGACGCGACCGGCTCGGTCAACCCAGATCAGCTGCGCGACATCCTGACCCGCCGCAGTGACGAGGTCGCACTGGTTGCGGTGATGTGGGCCAACAACGAAGTCGGCGCAGTACAGCCCATCGCCGAGTTGGCAGAAATCTGCGCTGAGCATGACGTCCCGCTGCATTGTGATGCGGTGCAGGCGCTGGGCAATATCGCGATCGAAGCCGACCTGCCTGACACCGCCGCTTTCACCGCCCACAAAGTCGGCGGACCGGTAGGAATCGGGCTGCTGCTGGTGGACCCGAAAGCCACGGTGGAACCACTACTGCGTGGTGGTGGTCAAGAACTAGGCATGCGCGCCGGCTCCAGCAATGTCGCCAGTGCTGCGGGTGCCGCGGCAGCAATCCACGAGGCTGTCACCGAACAGCAGCAGCACGCCGACCGGATGGCTGGCCTGCGCGACCAACTGCTGCGGGGCATCGCCCAGCAGGCAGCAGGCAACCGGCCGTTTGACTACGTCGTGAACAGCACCGAGGCGGGGCTGCCGGGTCTGCTCAGCCTCTCCTTCCCCGGCTGCGACGGGGACGCGTTAATGATGCTGCTCGACGACGCCGGCATTTCGGTATCGACGGGTTCAGCCTGCACCGTGGGTATTCCTAAGCCGTCGTACGTATTGACTGCCATGGGCGCGGAACATACCAGCAGTACCTTACGAATCAGCCTGGGCTGGAGTTCCGGACCCGGTGACGCCGCAGCGCTGCTTACCGCATTACCGGCCGCGGTGGCGGCAGCGGCGAAAGCGAGTGCGAGTGC